>JAFPXW010000171.1 GCA_017394565.1 Oscillospiraceae bacterium
CGATTCACTCATAGTAATACCTCCTTAGTATGAAATGTGACAAAGTTTCGTTTGAACCAACAATCTCGATCGCCTTTTGTATAAATATCCCATATCGGGATATTTATATTATACCACTATGGTATAATATTGTCAAGAGGTTTTTTCACTATGATGCTAAAAAGATTGAGGGAACTGCGAAAACAGCGGCACATTACCCAACAAAAACTGGCACTCGAACTTGACATGAGCCAGAATACGATCAGTCGTTACGAAAGCGGCGAACGGGAAGCAGATTATCAGACATTGATCTTGTTTGCGGATTATTTTGATGTTTCCATTGATTATCTTTTGGAACGCACGGATTATCCGGTTTTTTACCGAAGAAAAGACGGATGACACCCCGCTTGCCAACCTGCACAAAAGAACCCGTTCCCAAAGACTAAAATTATTTGAAAAAACACTTGATTTTTCCAGAAAAACGTGCTATAATAGTATTGTAACATGATGAGAAAGGGTCGGACATAAAGGTTCGGCCCTTTTCACTTGCGATCAACACAGAAAGGAAAGGCGATATGAAGCTCAAAAAATTCGGCGGTACCGAACAGCGCATCTATGACCTCATCGCGCCCGTTGTCACGGATCTTGGCTATCTCGTGTGGGACGTGCGCTACGAGAAGGAAGGCGCCAACTGGTACCTGCGCATCTTCATTGACAGCGAAACAGACAGCATCAGCATCAACGACTGCGAGAAAGTCACCACGCCCGTCAGCGACCTGCTCGACGAAGCCGACCCCATTTCCCAGAGCTACATCCTGGAGGTCAGCTCCGCAGGACTCGAAGCGGATCTGGTGCGCGAAAGCCATTTCGATGCGTGCCTCGGCAGCATGGTACGCGTCAAGTCCATCCGTCCCCTCGCAGACGGTTCGCGCGAGGTCGTCGGCGAACTCAAAGACTGGAGCAAGGACTCCGTGACGCTCCTCGTGAACGGCGAGGAACAGACTCTCGAAATGGCGGCACTTGCATTCGTGAAGCTGTATTTCGATTTTGATGCATAATCTCAGCAAAAGCGTGCCCTCCGGCACGAAATATCATCTCATAAAGGAAATGTGCTGCTAAGCGCGGCACATTGGATCAAGTTTGGAGGAATGAAAATTCATGGATAACAATTTCTTTGAAGCCCTCGCCGATCTCGGTACCGAGAACAGCGTGGACGCAGATGTCGTCATTGAAAAGGTCAAGTCCGCAATGCAGAAGGCTGCACAGCGGATGTATCCCGACTGCAAGGAGTGTATTCGCGTGGATATTGATCCGGCGAAGAAGATCTTTGATGTCGTGCTGCTGCAGGAAGTCGTAGACGAAGAACCGTACAACGATACACAGGTCTACATCGACGAGGCACGCGCCATTGATCCGCACGCTTACGTCGGCGGTATCCTCGAGCGAAAGCTCGACATCGCAAAGTTCGGCAGAGCTTCCGCACAGTCTGCCAAGCAGTCCATCAAGGGCGACCTGCGCGACATCAACCGCGACCGTATTCTCGAGAAGTTCGAGTGTAAGGTCAAGGACATCATCACCGCGACCGTTACACAGGTCGAGCCGGGCAGAGGCAGTGCGACGCTAATGTATGACAAGACCGAACTGTATCTCCTCCGTCAGGAGCAGATCCCCGGCGAGGTGCTGCGCGAGGGCATGAGCATCAAGGTCTACGTCACCGACATCGCGAACCGCAGCAAGAAGCCCATCATCAAGCTTTCCCGTGTTCACAGAGATCTCGTCAAGCGCCTCTTTGAACTGGAGGTTCCGGAAATTTACGACGGCACGGTCGTTGTCAAGGCGATCTCCCGTGAGGCAGGCTCCCGTTCCAAGATCGCGGTACAGTCCCTCGATCCGAATGTGGATGCCATCGGCGCCTGCATCGGCCCGAAGCGTTCCCGTATCTCCGCCATCGTCAAGGAACTGAACGGCGAGAAGATCGACATCATCCCCTACAGCGAGGATCCGGCAGAGTTCATCTCCCGCGCCCTCGCTCCGGCAAAGGTTCTGGCGGTGCATATCATTGACAACGGCGAGGAAACCTTCTCCGAGCAGGAGAACGATCCCAGACAGCCCAAGCTTTCTGCGATCGCAGTCGTTCCGCATGACCAGCTTTCGCTCGCGATCGGCAACAAGGGACAGAACGCAAAGCTTGCTGCCAAGCTCACCGGCTGCAAGATCGACATCAAGTCCGATCAGGAGGAATTTGAGATCCCTGCTCCCAAGCCGAAGATGGAGGAGGAACTGTTCTCGGATACCGTAAACGAGGACGAGGAGCTGTTCGCTGAGGAAGAAACCGCAGAAGCTGCACCGGAAACGGCTGAGACCACCGAGGAAGCAGCCTCTGAGGAAACCGCGGAGTAAGTTCATATGACACAAAAGAAGATCCCGATGCGTCAGTGCATCGGATGCGGCGAGATGTTCCCGAAACGCGATCTGATCCGCGTTGTCAAGCCCAAGGAGGGCGAGATCTCGCTGGATTTTACCGGAAAGCTCGCAGGACGCGGCGCTTACCTGTGCCGGAAGGCGGAATGTCTGAAGCTTGCACAGAAAAGCCGCCGCCTGGAGAAAAGCTTCTCCTGCCGGGTGTCGCCGGAGGTTTATGAGGTGATGGCAAATGCACTTGCAGAAGCTGACGGGAATTCTTAGCATCTGCCGCAAAGCCGGCAAAATGGAGATCGGCTTTGCGCCCATGAAGGAAGCGATCCCGACCGGAAAGGTCAAGGGTGTCGTCACGGCATCCGACATCTCACCGAAAACCTATAAAGAAGTACAGTTTTACTGTCATAAAGCGAATATCCCTGTCTGCCCGATGCCCCTCCCGATGGAAACATTCGGCGGCGCGATCGGCAGAAAGGCGGCGGTGGCTGCCATTCTGGATGCAGGATTTTATGACAGGATTTCCCAGCTTTGCAGCGAAGCGCAGACGAACGCCGCAGAGCAGTCAGAATAGGAGGTTCATTGCCTATGGCAAAGAAGATCAAGATCTCGGAGGCAGCGAAGGATTTAAAGATCTCCGCAAAGGAGCTGGCAGCATTTCTCGAGGAAAAGGTCGGCGGTAAGAAGACCAGCAGCTCCTCGATGAGTGAGGAGGAGCTGAACCTCGCACTCGAGCATTACAGCCAGCAGGGGCAGGTCGAGAATTTTGACGGGTATTTTGCAACTCGCCACGATCCGCGCCCGGCAGCAGAGGAAAAGCCTGCCAAGCAGGAGAAGCCGGCAGAAAAGGCGGCTCCCAGGAAGGAAGAAAAGCCCGCAGAGAAGCCTGCATCTAAGAAGGAAGAAAAGCCCGCAGAGAAGGCGGCTGCTCCCAAGGCAGAAGAAAAGCCGGTCGAAAAGGCAGCTGCTCCCAAGACAGAAGAAAAGCCTGCCGAGACCGCTGCTGCACCGAAGGCTGAGGAAAAGCCGGCAGAAGCCCCGAAGAAGGAGCTTTCCTCCAAGCAGCGCAAGGAAGAAAAGAAGAAGGCAAAGCAGCCGCAGATCCACGGTGAAAAGACGCGCCTTGGCGGCGTGATCGCCGAGGGCAAGACCGAGACACCGGAGCAGCGTCGTACTGTTGATACACGCGGCAGCTATGTAGACCTCGACAAGTACAACGAGCGCTATGAGCAGATCGCAGGCTCTGATAAGCGCCGCGACAATGCTTCCACCAAGAAGCAGAAGATCAACCAGAAGTCCGCACAGCGCAATAAGGCAAAGCAGGGCAGCCGCAAGCAGGAGACAGAGGCACAGCGCCTGTCCCGTATGGAGCTGGAGCGTGCAAGAAAGCAGCAGCTCAAGGTCAAGATCCCTGACACCATTCAGGTCGGCGAACTCGCTTCCCGTCTGAAGGTGAACGTCTCCAAGGTCATCGGCAAGCTCATGGGCCTGGGCGTGATGGCTTCCATCAATGAGGAGATCGACTTCGATACCGCATCCCTCGTGGCTGAGGAGCTGGGCGCAAAGGTAGAGAAGGAAGTCGTTGTGACCATCGAGGAGCGACTCATCGAGTCCGAGGAGCACGACGACGAGAACCAGCAGCCGCGTCCGCCGGTCGTTGTCGTTATGGGACACGTTGACCACGGCAAGACCTCCATCCTCGACCGCATCCGTCACGCCAATGTCACCGCTTCCGAGGCTGGCGGTATCACCCAGCACATCGGTGCATATCAGGTCAAGCATAACGACCAGGTCATCACATTCCTGGATACCCCTGGCCACGAGGCGTTCACCTCCATGCGTGCGCGTGGTGCGAATGTCACCGATATTGCGATCCTTGTCGTTGCGGCGGATGACGGCATCATGCCGCAGACCATCGAGTCCATCAACCACGCCAAGGCAGCCGGCACGACCGTGATCGTTGCCATCAACAAGATGGATAAGGAAGCAGCAAATCCTGACCGCGTCCTCCAGCAGCTCACCGAGCATGGTCTGGTTTGCGAGGAATGGGGCGGCGACACCATCTGCATCCCGGTTTCTGCAAAGACCGGTCAGGGTATCGACGACCTGCTCGAAAACGTATTACTCGTTGCCGAGGTCAAGGAGCTGACGGCAAATCCCGACCGTCTTGCCAAGGGTACTGTCATCGAGGCAAGACTGGACAAGGGCAGAGGCCCGATCGCGACACTGCTCGTACAGAAGGGTACCCTCCATACCGGCGACATCATCATCGCAGGTACATCCGTTGGTAAAGTCCGCGTCATGACCAACTATCGCGGCAAGCCCGTCAAGGAAGCCGGCCCGTCTGTTCCGGTCGAGATCACCGGTCTGGACGAAGTGCCGAGCGCAGGCGATATCTTCGATGCGGTTGAGGATGAGCGTCTGGCAAGAACCCTCGTGGAGCAGAGAAAGCATGAGCAGAAGGAGGCACTGTTCCAGTCCACTTCCACCAAGCTTACACTGGATAACCTGTTCTCGCAGATCGAGGAAGGTCAGACCAAGGAACTGCCGATCATCGTCAAGGCTGACGTGCAGGGCTCTGCCGAGGCTGTCAAGGCGTCGCTGGAGAAGCTCTCCAATGACGAGGTGCGCGTGCGCGTCATCCATTCTGCCGTTGGTGCAGTCAAGGAGAGCGACGTGATGCTCGCAAACGCATCCAATGCCATCATCGTCGGCTTCAATGTCCGCCCGGACAACGGCGCAGCCGAGAGTGCAGCGCGTGACGGCGTAGATATCCGCCTCTACAGAATCATTTACGATGCGATCGAGGAGATCACCACCGCAATGAAGGGTATGCTGGCGCCGAAGTTCCGTGAGGTGATCCTTGGTAAGGCAGAAGTCCGCGAGATCTACAAGATCTCCAGCGTTGGTACCGTTGCAGGTTCCTACGTTCTGGAGGGCAAGCTCACCAACAAGAGCATGATCCGTGTCGTTCGTGACGGTATCATCGTCGCAGATGACCATATCGCAGGTCTTCAGAGATTCAAGGATGCCGTGAAGGAAGTCGCTTCCGGTTATGAGTGCGGCATCTCGCTCGAAAAGTTCGCAGACATCAAGGCCGGCGATATTTTCGAGGCATATATCATGGAGGAGTATCAGCCGGAGTAAGTGCCATAAGCACTTATTGCAAAAGGCTTTTGCGGTGAGGAAGCTGACCGCTTGTTCACCGCACGCTTCCTTCGATTGGGAGAAAGATTAGGGCGTTAGGAATTTGATTTGCAAGAAATAAACAGACCTGTCCGCAGGGTTCTGCGGAGGTCTGAAATCATTTAGGGCAATACCGCACAAAGGACAGCGCGTCAGATGCAAGCAGATGATGTGCTGAGCCGTCAGGCGGTCTTTGTGCGGTGTTGCCTTAGCCTGTATGAAAGGAATGATGATCGTGGAATATAAAAGAATGAGTACAAAAGATATGCTTCAGTATTGTGACGAAGCACTGGCCTGGGAGGAATTCGGGCCGGTCGATGTTTTCTTTTTTGAGTCTGTCAAGCGCATCCTGCTCGGACAATGCTCGGCAGTGGAAGTGCCGGAGCCGGAGGAACAGGACGAACTGGCAGATGTCGCAACACCTGTTGCGGCTGAGGAACTCATTTCGTATGACGAGAGCGCTACACAGCTCAATGAAGCGATCGCAGCAGATACCTTCTTTGACGGAAGCGAAATCTACACAATGACTACGGACGGAAAGGGGAGCGCGGATGCCGAGCTTTAAGAATGACCGGATGTCTGAGGACATTCACAGAGAGCTGACTGATATTTTCCGCAGTGTCAAGGATCCCCGCGTGAGCGACCTGCTTTCGGTCGTGCGCGTGGAACTGGCCGGTGACGGCTCGCACTGCAAGGTGTTCGTATCCAGTCTGCGCGGCTGGGAGGATACTGTAGAATCGGTCAAGGGCCTGAAAAGTGCGGCTGGCTTTATCCGCCGCGAACTGTTCGCCCGCCTGAAAATGCGCAAAAGCCCAGAGCTGCACTTCATTGCGGACGATTCCATCGCACGCGGTGCAGAGGTGACCAAAAAACTCGAAGGCATGACCTTTACGGAAGATACGGAGGATGCGAATGAAGCCGATTAGTATTGCGGACACCGCGGCATATCTACGGAATTGCCGTGATGCCTATATCCTGATCCATCGTTCTCCGGACGGTGACTGCATCGGTTCGGGCTACTCCCTGCAGGCGGTCCTCCGCCAGCTCGGGATCCGTTCCAGAGTGCTGTGCGCCGATCCGATCCCGCCGCGTTTCGGCTTTTTGCTGCCGGACGAGGAGGAAGAAGAATTCACACCGCAGTGCATCATTTCGGTGGACGTGGCGGACGAGAAATTGTTCGGCGACCTCGAGAAGCTCTACCGCGGCAGAGTCAATCTCTGCATCGACCACCACATCTCGAATCTCGGCTATGCAGACCGTCTGCTCCTGGAGGGCGATTCGGCGGCAGCCTGCGAGGTGCTGTATAAGGTCTACCGCGAGATGGGCGTGACGTTCACCCGTCAGATCGCCATGTGCCTCTATACCGGTATGGCGACGGATACAGGATGCTTCAAATTCAGCAATACAACTCCCAATACACATATTTTTGCCGCAGAGCTGATGCGTGAGTTCCCCGACATCCGCTATGATCTCATCAACCGCGAGATGTTCGATGTCAAGAGCCCGTCGCGTCTGCGTGCGGAAATGATCATGCTCAGCAATATGGAATACCACCTGAATCACAAGGTCACCATCGTCTGGGCGACACTCGATGTCTGCCATTCCAATGGCGTGGACGAGAAGGACATGGAAGGTCTGACGTCCCTCGGCCTGCAGCCGGAGGGCGTGGAGGTCGGCATCACCGTGCGCGAGCGCGAGGCCGGCGTTTACAAGATCTCCATGCGTTCGGCACGTGACGTGAATGTGTCCGCCATCTGCCAGAAATTCGGCGGCGGCGGCCATATCAAGGCTGCCGGATGCCAGCTGGAGGGCACACGCGAGGAGATCCGCGACCGTCTGCTGGCGGCAGTGGAGGGAGCACTATGAACGGTATCCTGCTGATCGACAAGCCGCAGGGCTGGACATCCTTTGATGTGATCGGAAAGCTGCGCGGTGTTCTTCACATGAAGCGCCTCGGTCACGCAGGAACGCTCGATCCGATGGCAACAGGCGTGCTGCCGGTATTTGTCGGCTATGCGACGAAAGCCTGCGGCATCCTGCCGGACGATACCAAGGCGTACACCGCCGGATTTCAGCTCGGCAAGGTCAGCGATACACAGGACGACACCGGCGAGATCCTCGAAACACACGATTTCGCCGGCATTACGGAGGAAATGCTCCGCGATGCACTGTCCGGCATGACCGGTGAGGTCGATCAGATCCCGCCGATGTATTCGGCAGTCAAGGTGGACGGCAGGAAACTCTACGAACTCGCACGTCAGGGCAAAACGGTCGAACGCACCGCAAGGCGCGTGCGCATTGATGCGCTGGAATTGACACAGTTCGATCCGGCGGCGGGCGAGGGCACCCTATCCGTGACCTGCGGCAGCGGTACGTATGTCCGCACGATCCTGCATGATCTCGGACAGATACTCGGCTGCGGTGCGGTCATGACATCGCTGCGCAGAACCGTGTCGAACGGCTTTTCCATCGACCGGTGCATCACGCTGGAAACCGCGCAGCAGCTGGCGGATGAGGGACGCATCGGTGATGCGCTGATCCCGATCGGTGAGGTCTTTTCCTCACTTCCGACGGTGAGGCTCAGCGAAAAGCAGACCAGACTCTACCGCAACGGCGTGAAGCTTGAGCTTTCCTACCTGAAAGGGCAGATCACCGATGCGGATCGCTATGCGGTCTACGGGAAGCCGGACGGTTTCCTCGGAACGGCGCTGGCAGACAAACAGGAAGGCATTCTTCGCATCGAGCGAAATCTTTGCGAACCCAATCAATGAGGATGCGGGGAGGTGACGCCCTTTGAGCGTCCGAACAAAAACGGCAGTTGCGCTGGGATTATTTGATGGTGTCCATCAGGGGCACCGCGCGGTCCTGCAAGCGGCACTGCGCCAGAAACCAAACGGCCTGACACCGGCGGCATTTACATTTCATTCCGAGATGGCAGCACATAAGGGCGCGGCAGGTTTCATTTACACGACTGACACCAAGCGCTGGCTGATGGAACAGGAATGTGGCATGGAGCAGATCTATGCACCGTCATTCGAGCTGGTCAGCAGCCTGACAGGCGACGAGTTTGCCAAAACGATCCTTCTGGAACGCATGAATGCGGCATTCGTGTCCTGCGGAGAAGATTTTCGCTTCGGAAAGTGCGCGCTCTGGGATGTGCAGGATCTTGTGAAATTCGGCAGAAAATACGGCTTTGCCGTTGAGATCGTGGAGGAAGTCCGCATGGGCGGCAAGGTCATTTCCTCGACCTCCATCCGCGAACTGCTCCTGCAGGGAAATTTGCAGGAGGTCAATCGTCTGCTGGGTTCACCGTATCTGCTGCACAGTCAGGTCATGCACGGTGCGCATTTAGGCTCGACCATCGGCTTTGCGACGATCAACCAGCATTTTGCGGAAGGTCAGCTTGTGCCGATGTACGGCGTGTATGCGTCCGAAACCCAGACGCCGGAGGGATGGTTCCCGTCCGTCACCAATGTCGGTGTCAAGCCGACCGTGACGAGCGCCGGCATTCCGCTGGCGGAAACACACATCCTCGATTACACCGGGGATCTCTATGGGAAAACGGTCACCGTCGCACTCACCGGGCGTCTGCGCGGCGAGCAGAAATTCGACAGCCTGGATGCCCTGACGACACAGCTCGGCAGGGACATCGCCATGCGCAGACAGCTTTCAAAGAATTATCATCCATTCAACACATAAAGAGACTATACTTAAAGAATGTGCAGGCATTCCCCGTGAGTGTCTGCATAAAGAATTGTAAGGGAGGGAACCTTTCCTCATGATCGAAGTCAGAAATCTGACAAAGCATTACGGCGACAAGAAAGCCGTCAATGACATCAGCTTCACCGTGGAGGACGGTGAGATCTTAGGATTCCTCGGCCCGAACGGTGCCGGAAAATCCACGACAATGAATATGCTGACCGGCTATATCTCCTCCACCTCCGGACAGGCGCTCATCAACGGCGTTGACATTCTGGAGGATCCGATCGGCGCAAAGAAATACATCGGCTACCTGCCGGAAATTCCGCCGCTGTATCTGGACATGACCGTCAAGGCATACCTGAATTTCGTCTTTGACCTCAAAAAATGCAAGCTGCCCAGACGTTCCCATATGAAGGACGTTATGACACTGTGCAAGATCCAGGACGTGGAGGATCGCCTGATCCGCAATCTGTCCAAAGGTTACAAGCAGCGCGTGGGGCTTGCGCAGGCTCTCATCGGCAATCCGCCGGTGCTGATCCTCGACGAGCCGACGGTCGGACTGGATCCGAAGCAGATGGTCGAGATCCGTACCCTCATCAAGCGCCTCGGTAAGAATCACACCGTCATCCTGTCCTCGCACATTCTGTCCGAGATCCAGGCCGTCTGCGACCGTGTCATCATTATCAACAAGGGCGTTGTCGCTGCCGATGACACCGCAACGAACCTGTCCAATCAGGTCACGACCGATCACCGCGTCATTGCCAGGATCGAAGGCGAAAAAGCCGCCATCCTGCAAGCCATCCGCGGTATCGAAGGCATCAAGTATGTCCGTGCCGATATGGAGCGAGAGGAAGGCATCTGGGAGTATGAGATGGAGGCAGAACCCGGTCAGGATATCCGCCGTGATGTCAACCGCATCTGCCGCGAGAATGACTGGAATATTCTCCTGCTCAAAACAATGGAGATGACCTTGGAGGACATCTTCCTGAAGATCACTATGGGTGAGCATATCGACCTCACCGCGAAGGGAGGAGATCAGTAATGGGCGCGATTTACCGCAGAGAGATCGGTGCGTTCTTTACATCGAGCATCGCGTATGTATTTCTGGCGGTGTTCTATCTCATCACCGGATTTTTCTTTACCATGGATAATCTCGCTGCCGGATCCACCAGTCTGGCAAGCGTTTTCTCGACGATGTTCGTCATCTCGATCTTCCTGATCCCGATCCTGACGATGCGTCTGTTCAGCGAGGAAAAGAAGCAGCGTACCGATCAGGGCTTGCTGACGGCTCCGGTTTCACTCACCGGCATCGTCCTCGGCAAGTATTTCGCAGCGCTGACGATGTTCCTCATCGCCACGGCGATCGTCTTTATCTTCGGCGTGATCCTGTCTCTGTTCGGAACGGTTGCGTGGATGACACTGCTCTCGAATTTCCTGGCGATCGTGCTGGTCGGTGCGGCGTTCATCGCGGTGGGGCTGTTTATTTCGTCCCTGACCGAGAACCAGATCGCAGCGGCTGTGGCAAGCATGGTCGTGCTGCTGATGTTCTTCCTGGTGGATACACTCGCAGCGCGTGTCAGCATGAGCTGGCTCCAGAGCCTGCTCTATGATCTGAGCTTCTATACCCGTTATTATGAATTCACCTGCGGCATTTTCAACCTCTCCAGTGTGCTGTTCTTCATCAGTGCAGCGGTGCTGTTCAATTTCTTCACCGTGAGAGTCTTTGAGAAGCGCCGCTGGAGCTAAGGAGGTGGGCCGCGATGGCAGATATGGAAACCGAAAAGCAGCAGGAAACTGCTTCTTCCGCACAGCCGGAGAAACCTGCCAAGAAGCGCATGAGCCTTGCAACTCGCAAAAAGCTCAAATACGGCGGTATCGCAACAGCGATCACCTGTGTGGTGACGGCCGTTGTCATTGGCGCGAATGTGCTGGTCAGCAACGTGATGGAGAAGTATCCCCTCAAGCTGGATCTGACCGAGAACGGAATGTATGAGATCTCTGACGACAGTGTGAATTACCTTCACGACCTCGGACAGGATGTCAATTTCACCGTTCTGATGAGCGAATCCAACTTCCAGACAAGCGGCACGACCATGAAGATGGTTTCGGAGCTGCTGGAACGCTATACACAGTATTCCGACAAAATTCACCTGAGCTATGTGGATCCCTCCACCAATCCGGATGTGGTCAATACCTACCAGCAGAACTACTCCGGCACATTGCAGGAGGGCGACATCATCGTTTCCGACGCGAATGACGATTCCAAGATGCGCGTGGTCAATATGAACAGCCTGTTCAGCTATGACCAGCAGAAGCTCATGGCGGCGCGTTATTACGGACAGGGTACGGTTCAGGATGCCATCACCGGATTCTCCGGCGAGCAGAACCTGACCGCCGCGCTGATGTATGTCACCGATGCCAACCCGATCAAGGTCGGATTTATCCAGACAGCCAACGAATCGCCGATCTATAACGCGAACTACCATTACTACGGTGCTTCGATGTTTGCGTCCACACTTGCCAAAAATGGCTATGATGTGCAGGGCATCGACTTGTATAAGGATGAGCTGGATCCGGCGGTTTACGATGTTCTGGTGCTTCCAGCGCCGGTCAACGATCTGACTGCGACCGCGATCGACAGCATTTCTGCGTTCCTGTACAACGACGGCGAGTATAACCGCAATCTCATCTATATCGCCGACTTCACACAGGGAGACACCCCGAAGCTTGACGAACTGCTCAGCACCTGGGGCATCGAAGTCACCAAGAACCTTGCACTCGAAGGCGATTCCAAGGCGGCACAGCAGGTAACGCTTGCCATCGGCAATGCGTCCGTTCCGCTGGCGACCATCGCCAATGAGGATTACGCCGCAGGCATGGCAAATGCCAGCCTCCCGATCGTGGCTCCGCTTTGCCGCCCGATCAATCTCCTCTGGGAGTCCCAGACCGGCGGTATCACGAGCGCTCTGCTCCAGACGTCCGAGACTGTCTACCTCAACGAGATGGGACAGAAGACCGAAAATGCCGACACCACACCGGCCGGTACGCAGACCGTTGCAGCCATGACCACCCGTGCGGAAATGATCGACAATGTCAAGCATCAGAGCAATATCATGGTGCTTGGTTCCATGATGCTCCTCGACTCCAATGTGATGCAGGACGCATCCTATAACAATGCACCGTACTTCATCAATGCGCTCAACCTCATGACCGGCAAGGACACGGGGCTTGTCATCGCAGAAAAGCAGCTCACCGCACAGACACTTTCCATGTCGACCAGTGAGATGCACGGTGCGATGTTCGCGGTTTACTTCATTCCGGCGATCGTTGTCTGCGCAGGCGTGATCGTGATCCTGAGGAGACGTAACAAATGAGTGAAGAACAGAAAAAACCGGAATATGTCGCTGAAAATGCCGATGC
>JAFPXW010000172.1 GCA_017394565.1 Oscillospiraceae bacterium
ACTATTCACAAGCCAAATCAAAGATTTGGTGTGAATAGCAAGATTTGGGCTGCCTGCTTAACTACGCACCACGCACGAAACAGAAGCGTAAGCGCAATGCGCTTACGCTTCCACAACTTCGACTGTCATTTCGGCGTTGATGCCGTTGTAGAGCTTGATGTCGGCGGAGAAGGTGCCGAATGCCTTGATCTCGGACTTCAGACCGACCTTTTTCTTATCGACCTTGCAGCCGTACTGTTCCTCGATGGCGGAAGCGACCTGCGCGGAGGTAACAGAACCGAACAGTCTGCCGCCGGTGCCGGACTTGGCCTTGATGGTGACGGTCTTGCCGTTGATCTTCGCCTTGGCAGCCTCTGCATTTGCCTTATCCACGTCGATCTTGTGCTGAGCAGAAGCCTGCTGTCCCTTGAGGTGGTTGATGTTTTCGGGCGTTGCCTCGACAGCGAGTCCCTTCTTGATGAGCATATTGCGAGCGTAGCCGTCGGAAACCTCCTTCAGCTCGCCCTTCTTGCCGGAGCCTTTGACATCCTGTGTGAAAATGACTTTCATGGGGTTCATTCCTTTCTGGGTTAGTGTGTAGTTCGCAGTGAACGATTTCAACTCATCCGGCGCAGCCAGATACCACAATTACGCATTGAATTCAGTTCTGCGTTTCCGCGATCACGCGGAGGAGCTGTTCTTTGGCATCTTCGATGGTCGTGCCAGTGAGCTGGGTGGCAGCCATGCTCTGATGACCGCCGCCGCCAAGGGCTTCCATGATGACCTGCACGTTGATCTTGCCGTAGGATCGGGCAGAAATGCTGATCATGTCGCCGGCCTCATACAGCACGAATGCCGCTTCGACCTTCGAGATATTCAGCAGTTCGTCCGCCGCCTGCGGTGCCACGAGCCGCACATCCGCTGCATCCTTCGGTGCGACGGCGATCGCGTAACAATCATGGATCTCTGCCGAACCGACGATCTCCGTGCGGGCGCGGTAGGCTTCGATCGTGCCGGAAAAGAGATTCTTGACACGGACGGTATCTGCGCCGATCTTGCGCAGGTAAGCCGCCGCTTCAAATGTGCGGACACCGGTGCGCATCACGAAATTCTTCGTGTCGAGCATCAGTCCCGACAGCAGACAGTCCGCATAGATGGAATCCACCGGTTCGCCAAGCTTGAAGTATTGCAGCAGCTCCGTGATCATCTCGCACGCCGATGATGCATATGGTTCGTGATGGAAAACGATCGCATTATCGACAAAATTCACATTCTTGCGGTGGTGGTCGATGACGCACACGCGCTTGGCGGCAAGGTAGAGGTCGGAGCTTTCGAGGATGTCCTTGTTGTGGGTGTCCACGATGATGAGGAGCGTGTCGTCCGTGATCTGTTCGAGCGCTTCCTCCGGCGTGAGGAACAGGTCAGAGCCGACCTCCTCCTCCACAAGCTCGATCAGCTGGTGGGAGAGGTTCTTTTTGGGATCCACCACGACATTCACGGGGATCTCCATGAGCCGGATCGCACCGGCCAGTCCGCAGCAGCCGCCGATGGAATCGAGATCGCCGAAGCGGTGCCCCATGAGGTAGACCTGCGACGAATCGACGATTAGGTCTTGGATCGCACCGGCGATGATGCGCGTTTTTGCGCGGGATTTCTTCTCGACGCCCTTGGAAACGCCGCCGAAGAACCGGTAGCCGTTCTCGGTCTTGACCGCCGCCTGATCGCCGCCGCGTCCGAGCGCCATGTCCAGGCACTGGATGGCAAAGCTCTCGCTCTCCGCGAGATTCGCGCCGCCGTGACCGACGCCGATGGAGAAGGTGATGTTATAGCGGTCGTTGACGCTGATGGAACGCGCGTCATCGAGGATCTTGAACTTGCCGTCGATGAGCGATGTGATGTGCTGTTCCTCCAGAATCGCGATAAACCGGTCATTTTTGAGCCGGCGGATGATGCCGTTCGTGCCGGAGATGAAATCCTCCAGCAGACGCTCGATCGCAAAGGACGCTTCCAGACGCTCACTTTCCTTGGCGTTCTGGATGAGATCCTCGTAGTTATCGACCACGAGCAGCATCACGCAGGGATGGGTGTTTTCGTAGTCCTGACGGAGTGTTTCGAGTTCCGTCACGTCCGACCAGAGGTAGACGTGCAGGGGACTTTCACCGTCATGGAACGGGAACGCACTGACTTTATAATATCGCTGCTGCCAGCAGATGTCCTGTTCCGGCGCAGACGGATTGAACGGCACGATCTCGTAGAGATTCCGCCCGAACAAATCCGCGCCGTCCATGATCTCGTCCTGAAAATAGGGATTCATCTGAACGAGAACGCCGGTGTCATCCAGGATACACAAGCCGAACGGCAGCTTGTCAAGTGCCGCAAGCTGGGCATTTTCGGTTTCCTCGCCGAGTGCAGCGACGTAGCGGATCTGATTTTTCTGCGCATATAGCAGCATGGAGACCACGATCACGCCGAGGATCGCAGCAGGAATGCAGTACAGGAACCCGAGGTCATCGCCCCGCCAGTACAGCACTGCCGCCGGCAGGATCGTCCCCAGCACCATCAGCGCCATCAGCACCCAGAGAGTGATATGATATTTCGGTTTCAATACAGCACCCCCAATCTGAGATCAATGCGTAATTAGGAATGCGTAATGCGGAATGGATGTATCGCTTTGCAATCCATTCAAGAACGGGCACACCACAATTACGCATTTAATTTATATTGCGGCAGGATCAAACTTCCATGATGATCGGCAGGATCATCGGGCTGCGCTTGGTTTTCTCGAAGATGAAATCCGACAGCGCATCGCGGAGCTTGCCCTTGAGGGACGTCCACTCACGCAGCTCGTAGACCGAGCATTCCGCGAGGGTGTGGCACATGAGCTGACGCGCATCCTCCATGAGTTCCTCTGCCTCGCGGACGTAAACAAATCCGCGCGAAATGATATCCGGACCGGAAACGACCTCGCCCGATGTGCGGTTGATGCCGACCACAATAATGATCAGACCGTCCTCTGCCAGATGCTTGCGGTCGCGCAGGACGATCGAGCCGACATCGCCGACACCCAGACCATCGACCAGCACTCTGCCGGCAGGCGCCTGCGATACGATCTGAAGCTTGTTGCCGTCGGTCTCGATGACGTTACCGATGGAGGCAAGCAGGATGTTCTCCTTCGGGATGCCCATTTCCATTGCAACACCGCGGTTTTTCATCAGGTGCTTGTATTCGCCGTGCATCGGGATATAGAATTTCGGGCGCACGAGGGAGAGGATGAGTTTGAGTTCCTCCTGGCAGGCGTGGCCGGAAACGTGTACCTCATACATCGACTCGTAAATGACCTCAGCACCGGATTTGAGCAGCTCGTTCACGACCTTGGTGACGTGCTTTTCGTTGCCGGGGATGGGGGTTGCGGAGATGATGATGAAGTCCATCGGGGTGATGTTGACCTTCTTGTGGTCGTGCATCGCCATGCGCGTCAGCGCCGACATCGGCTCGCCCTGGGAACCGGTCGTGATGAGAACGATCTGCTCCGGCGGATACTGGTTCATATTCTCGATGTCGATGATGGTGTTGCGCGGTACCTCGAGGTAGCCAAGTTCCAGCGCGGTGGTGATGACGTTGATCATACTGCGCCCCAGAACAGCGACCTTTCTGCCGTTCTTGGAAGCCATGTTGATGATCTGCTGAACGCGGTGGATGTTCGAGGAGAAGGTCGCGATGATGATGCGGCGGTTGCCGGCCTTGGCAAACAGCTTCTCAAAGCTTTCGCCGACCTTGCGCTCGGACTGTGTGTAGCCGGGACGCTCCGCATTGGTGGAATCCGCCATCAGTGCCAGAACACCGCGGTTTCCGAGTTCGCCGAAGCGTGCGAGGTCGATCGGGCCGCCGTCGATCGGGGAGAAATCCACCTTGAAGTCGCCCGTGTGAACGAGGACACCGGCAGGGGTATGGATCGCCATGCCGTAGGAGCCGGGGATGGAGTGGTTGACCTTGATGAATTCGACCGCCATGCAGCCCATACGGACGGATTTGCGCGGTTCTACGACATTCAGAGCGACCTTGCCGAGCAGACCGTGTTCCTCAAGCTTGTGCTTGATGAGTCCGATGGTCATGGAGGAACCGTAAACGGGGGCATTGACCTTCTTCAGGAGGTAAGCCAGTCCGCCGATATGATCCTCGTGGCCGTGGGTGATGACGATACCGCGCAGCTTGTCCTGATTGCGTTCCACATAGGTGAAGTCCGGCAGCACGATGTCAACGCCGGGCATTTCGGCATCCGGGAACGCCAGACCGCAGTCGAGGATGAACATATCGTTCGCGCACTCGAATACCGTCATATTCTTGCCGATCTCGCCGAGACCGCCAAGCGGGATGATGCGGACGGGGGTGCGGCGCAGCGGGCGCTGATTCTTCTGCGGCTTTTCGGGCTGCTGGATGGGACGGCTCTGGTTGGCAGCCAGTGCAAGCTGAGCCTGCGGATGCTGCTTTTTTGGCGAATTTTTGCGATTCTGCTGTCCCTGCTGCGAGCCGCCTGCATGATGCGTGGCAGCGTTGCCGTTATTGGGCTTTTTGCCGCGGTTTGCGTAGTAGCGCTTTTTGCGGTTTGCTTCTCCGCTGGTGGGACGATTGGAAGCGCCGGTGTGGTGGTTGTGATTGTTCTGATTGCTCAAATGGATTACCTCTCTTTTTTGGGTGCGCAGGAAGGCACACGGATCCTTACCCTCACAAAAAACTTCCCGGCGTCCTGATTATAATAAGGTATAACGCACTGTCATAACGTTGTGATCGGCAGGCAGGAAGTTAGCCCCGGAAACGGGGCGAAGCATCAAACGGGATGCCAACATGGGGGATCCGATGGGATTCTCTGCAATTTTCTGATGCACAGAAACCGGCATACATCGCCGGACGTGCTGCGTTTCGTTTATCTCTCAAAGGCGTTCATCGCCTAAAGACCATAATCACGCGCCCCTCTCCACAACAGGGGCAGACGATACTTATATTTATTATATCTCATTTTTGGCAAAATGTCAATACGCAGAAACGAGTTGGCACGGAAATGAGTAATGAGGAATGAGAAATGAGGAATTGCGCGGTGTCCGGCTTGGCCGGACGATAATAATACAGGCAAATCTTTTTTAATTTCTAATTTCTAATTCCTAATTCCTCATTCCTCATTAGCAATGCCGTTATCGCGAAGCAATTGATCCACGCCATGAGGGCGTTGGCGATGTCGGAGAGTGTCCAGACGAGGGAGGCTTCCAGTGAGGCGCCGAGGAATGCCGCGATGCAGAACAAAACGCGATATACCGTGAGAAATTTTCCGCCGGTCAGGCTCCGGAGGGACTGCGCACCGCAGAAGCTCCAGCCGATGAGGGTACACAGGGCGAACAGCGCCGTCACGGGCGGCAGGAGGACATCTGCCCACACGCCGACGCCCGTGCGGAAGGCTGCCAGCACGAGTGCGCCGCCGTCAGCACCGTTTGCGCCGGAAGTCAGGATGGCAAGCGCGGTGACGGTGCAGCAGACGAACGTGTCCAGCACAAGCTCCAGGATCGCACAGGCACCGAGAAATTCCGGCTTTCCGTCGGAGGCACTGTGCAGCATCCCGGAACTGCCGAGCCCGGCTTCGTTCGAGAATACACCGCGCCGTACCCCGACCGTGACCGCGCGGCGGAGAACTTCGCCCGTGATGCCGCCGGACACGGCATCGAACCCGAACGCACCGCGTAGGATCGAACGGAAGGCATCCGGCAGCGCCGCGGCATTGCGGCAGATCACGAGGATGCCGAGCAGCAGGTAGATCCCCGAAACCACCGGCACAGCGACCTGTGCGAACTGCCCGATGCGCTTGGCGCCGCCGAGGATGACTGCCGCCGTCAAGGCCGCCGCCAAGCCGCCGGTCAGCCAGTCCGGCACCTGAAACGCGGCTTCGAGCGTCTGCGACATGGTGTGCGTCTGCACCATGCAGCCCATCCCGAAGGATGCGAGGACGGCGCAGATGCAGAACGCCGCCGCGAGTTTCGGCATCCCGAGCCCGTGCCGGATGTAAGCTGCTGCACCGGAGACGTTCCCTTTGCGGAATCGCGCAGACAGGACGTTTTCGGTATAGATGAGTCCCGTGCCGAACAGTGCCGCTGCCCACATCCAGAAGATCGCACCGGCACCGCCGACCGTGATCGCCGCCGCAACTCCGGCGATATTGCCTGTTCCCATGGCCGCGCCGAGCGAGGTCATACACGCCTGAAACGGCGAATGTCCGGCATTTCCGGAGCCTTTCCAGCCGGAGGAGAGCCGCCGCACCGACCGGAGAGCTTCTCCGCGCAGCAGGCAGATCCCGCCAAGCCCGATGAGCAGGAGGATGAGAGGTGCAGACCAGAGGAGATCGGAGAGGGAGGTGAGTGTGTGCATGGGGGAACTCCTTTCTTTTTAGTGCGTAGTTCGTAGTGCGTAGTGCGTAGTTTCGGTGTCCGCTGACGCGGACGGATTAAAATATGCTTTCTAAAAAGCGAAACTTTCGACTAAGGGAAAGTTTCTCTTAGTCAGCAGTCTGTAGTTTTGAGTAAGCTAATTTAAAACCATCGCCGAAGGCGATACCACAACTACGCACTACGCACTACGCACTACGCACTACGAACTACGCACTGCAAATGCGCACTTTCCCTTGTATTCTCCCCCGATCTGTGGTATAATAGAACTATCGTGCAACGATCCGGAGAGAGGGGGGCTTTGATTGCGGGAATATCGTGCGGATATCGGGGCGATGCAGGTCATGCAGGTCTTGCTGTGCATCGTCGGGGCCGGGGTTTCGCTGGCGGCGGCGCATTATCTGATCCGCTGGGTATGGCTGGTGTGGATCGTGGTCGGCATTTTTGCCGGAACAGCGGCTGCCCTGAGCCTGATCTGTCTGCCGCTGTACTTCCGGAAGCTGCGCATCTATGCGACTTCCTCCAAGATCACGCTCACAGCCGGCATCTTCTTTCAGCGCGAGCAGTCCATCCGGCTCGACCGTGTGCAGTTCGTGCAGATCATCACAGGGCCGTTTGACGGCATTTTTGGGATGAATTTCATTGTCCTCTATGTCTACGGCGGACAGCTCACCATCCCGTTCATAAATCAGAAAGACCGCCGCGAGCTTGCCGGACTCCTCGAACAAAAGGGGGTATTCCATGTGTCGTGAACACCCTCTGCGCATCCTGCGCTACTGCACAAAATACCTCTGGCTGCTGATCTTCCCGATCCTGCGCGGTGCGTACCACTTCGCAACGAAGGAGGACGTGTTTGCGTGGGTGAGAGGTACATGGTTTGACCTGCTGATCCTGTTCCTCATTGCAGGATTCGGCTTCCTGATGTGGTTTTTCCGGCGATTCACCATCGAGAACGGGCAGCTCTATGTGCAGGACGGCGTGATCGTGACCAGGCGGCGGTATCTGCCCTTGCAGAATCTTTCCGCCATGACGATCGAATATCCGCTGTTTCTGCGTCCGATCGGTGCGGCGTATGTGTACGCGGACACGGCATCGGGACTATTGCAGGCGACGGACATCAAACTCATGATCCGGCGGCGCGACGAGGAAATGTTCCTGAAAGCCATTCCGCACACCCGTGAGGGGAAACGCACACACTACCATCACCGCGGAGGAGTGTGGCGCGTGCTGCTGTTTTCGATGATCTTTTCGAGCGGCTTGTCGGGTGCGGTGTATTTCGCGCTGTTCTGGTTTCAATCGGGCAGGATCGCGCGTGATCTGATCGAGGAATTCCGCCTGACGGAACGCCTGAACACCGTTTCGGAGGAGGTGGCGAAAAAACTCATGGGCATCCCGCCGGCGGCAGTGACTATCGGCATCCTGATCCTGTCGATGTGGCTGGTGTCGTTCATCCGGAATGTCCTGCGCTACGGCGGATTCGAGCTGCACAGCGACCAGCACACGGTCTCGATCCGCAGCGGACTGGTGAACCGGCGGTACATCACGCTGGTGAACCGGAAGATCAATTTCGTGGACTTGCGGCAGAATCTGCTGACGAAGCTGTGCCGGATCTTTTCACTGGCGGTGAACATTCCGGGCTACGGCAACCAGCAGGGAAGCATTCCGGTGTGTATGCCGATCCTGACGGCGAAAGAGATCGGCGAAACGATGCCGATGCTGTTTCCGGGACTGCAAATTTCCCACCGCACGATGAAACCGCCGTGGCACTCGTGGTACGGCTATATCTGTATGCCGCTGTACGCAGGGCTTGCGGTGTATCCGGTGATGCAGTACGCGAGGGGCTTGTTTCCGCGGTTTGCGGACATCATCAATTTTCTGGCGCTGATGCTGTACATCCCGATCATCTGGAAACTCATCATTCAGGTGGTGGCATTCCTGACGACGGGACTGAGCATCACAGAGGGACGCATCTGCGTGCGCTACTGCGAGTGGACGACATTCCACACGGTCATCGCGGACACGGACTGCATCGTGAAGGTCCGCATCCATCGCCACATCTGGCAGCGCTGGTCGGGGAAGTG
>JAFPXW010000173.1 GCA_017394565.1 Oscillospiraceae bacterium
CAGCTCCGGATAGTAGCTTCGTGCCGTCTCATAGGCGTACCACTTGTCGGGAATGTGCGGCATCATGATCCGCACCTCCACGCCGCGCTTTGCCGCAAGTCCGAGCGCTGTGATCATCTCGTGGTCGAGGATGAGGTAGGGTGTCATGATGTTCACATAGCGTCTGGCGTGGTTGATGATCTCCAGATAGACACATTTTCCGACGTATTCGTTATCCGTCGGCGAATCGCTGTAGGGCTGGATGAAGCCGTCGCGGCTTGCGGTGAACAGCTCCTTCGGGCGGTAGGATTCCACATCGGAATGCGGATGCTCCAGATCCCAGAGCTGCAAAAACATCACGGTAAAGCTCCAGGCGGCGTCGCCCTTGCACATCATGCCACCGTCCTTCCAATGGCCGAAACGGCGTTTCAGGTTGATATATTCATCCGCAATATTGATACCTCCGGTAAATGCCGTCTTGCCGTCGATGACAAGGATCTTGCGGTGATCGCGGTTGTTCTGCGCCGAGGACAGGAACGGCTTGAAGGAATTGAACACCTTGCACTGGATGCCGAATTCGCCGAGTGTTGCGAAATATTCATGCGGCATTCCGAACTGCGTGCCAAAGCCGTCATACAGGATGCGGACATCCACGCCCTGCGCGGCTTTTTCTTTCAGCAAGCGCAGCAGCTCATCCCACATCTTTCCCGGGGAAATGATGAAGTATTCGAGAAACACATAATGCCGGGCAGCCCGGATCTCGCGTTTCATGGCTTCATACATGGCTTCCCCGATGGGGAAAAATTCCGAAGTGTAATTCCGGTAAGCCGGATAACCGCCGTATTTCGTCACATAGTGCGAAAGCCCGGCGTAACTCGGATGTGCCCTGGCAAGCTCCTCCAGAACCTGCGGATCCTGTGGGATCTCCTTCTGTGTCTCGCGCATTTTGACAGCGCAGGCACGCTTGATCGCACGGTGTCCGGCATCCGTCTTGACCAGCAGATACGCCAGTCCTGCAAACAGCGGAACGACCATCATCGCGACCATCCACGGGAGCTTGTAGGACGGATTTTCCGAGGTATTGGTGATATAAATGACCAGCACCATGTCCAGTGCCAGCAGGAAAACATAAACAGGGATATAGTGCTGACTCAGAAACAGAACCGTGAGTACCAGCACTGCGACCTGCACAAGCAGCAAAAACGCAAACAAGGTGTTCCGGTTGAACAGGATGCGCAGCAGCTTACGCAGCGTTTTTCTCACGATCTCACGCTCCTTTCGGGCTGAAGTTTAGAGGGATGAAGATTATTTTTGTTCGAGATAGGGTTTGAGGTATTTGCCGGTGTAGGAGTTTTCACACGCTGCGATCTCCTCCGGCGTACCCTGTGCAACGATCATACCGCCGCCGTCGCCGCCTTCCGGACCGAGGTCGATGATATGATCCGCGACCTTGATGACGTGCATATTATGCTCGATGACAATGATGGAGTTTCCGGCATCGACAAGCCGCTGGAGGACTTCGATCAGGCGGTGAACGTCCGCTGTATGCAGTCCTGTCGTCGGTTCGTCGAGGATATAGACCGTCTTGCCTGTCGCACGGCGGGAAAGTTCCGTCGAAAGCTTCACACGCTGCGCCTCACCGCCGGACAGCGTTGTCGCTGGCTGACCGATCTTCACATAGCCAAGCCCGACCTCCTGCAAGGTTTTCAGCTTACGGGCGATCTTCGGGATATGCTCGAAGAACAGCACGCCCTCATCCACGGTCATTTCGAGGACATCATGGATGGACTTGCCCTTGTAATGGACCTCGAGGGTTTCACGGTTGTAGCGCTTGCCCTTGCACACTTCACACGGAACGTAAACATCCGGCAGGAAGTGCATTTCGATCTTCAGGATGCCGTCACCCTCGCAGGCTTCGCAGCGTCCGCCTTTTACATTAAAAGAAAAACGTGCCGGCCCAGAGCCGTGGCTTTTGGCATCGTTCGTCTGCGAAAACAGGTTCCGGATGTCGGTGAAAACGCCCGTGTACGTTGCCGGATTGGAACGCGGCGTTCTGCCGATGGGCGACTGGTCGATGCAGATGACTTTGTCAAGATGCTCGATGCCTTCGATCTTTTCGCATTTTCCGCCCTTGATCTTGGCACGGTTGAGGCTGGCAGCGAGGTGCTTGTACAGGATCTCGTTGACCAGCGAGGATTTACCGGAACCGGACACGCCCGTCACGCAGATGAGTTCTCCCAACGGGAAAGATACGTCGATATTGCGCAGATTATGCTCCTGCGCACCGACTACGCGGAGGAACTGGCCATTCCCCTTCCGGCGTTCGGTCGGGATCGGGATGCGGAGTTTGCCAGAGAGATACTGTCCGGTCACAGACTCCTTGCATTTGAGCAAGCCCTTCGGTGCGCCGGAATAAATGACATTGCCGCCGTTGACACCGGCGCCGGGTCCGATGTCGATGATGTGATCTGCCGCCAGCATCGTATCGTCGTCATGCTCCACAACGATCAGCGTATTGCCGAGGTCGCGCAGGTGCTTCATGGTGGCGATCAGCATATCATTGTCGCGCTGATGCAAGCCGATGGACGGCTCATCGAGGATATACAGCACACCGACCAGAGACGAGCCGATCTGCGTTGCCAGGCGGATGCGCTGGCTCTCGCCGCCGGACAGCGTTCCGGCAGATCGGGACAGCGTCAGGTATTCCAGCCCGACACTCGACAGGAAGCCGAGCCGGTTGCAGATCTCCTTGATGATGCGGTCGCCGATGAATGACTGCTGTTCGGTCAGGGGCAGATTCCGGAAGAATTCCAGTGCCTTGGTGACGGACAGATTGGTCAGCTCGTAGATATTCAGACCGCCGACTGTCACGGACAGCACCTCCGGTTTCAGGCGTGCGCCGTGGCAGGCTTCGCACTCGACTTCGCCCATATAATCCTCAAGATCTGCCCTCGCATAGACGGAATTGGTTTCCTTGTAACGGCGTTCGAGGTTATTGATGACACCCTCAAATGCCGCAAAATACACACCGCCGCCCAGATCACGGCTTCGGTGCAGTTCCAGCTTTTCGCCGCCGGTACCGTAGAGGAACACATCCACAACTTTCTTCGGGAGCGATTTGACCGGCGTATCGAGCGAAATGCCGTATTTTTCCGCAATGGCATTGTAATACATCATTGCGATCGAGCCATCTTCCAGATTGTTCCAGCCGGACGCATGGATCGCGCCGCCGGCAATGGAAAGCTCCGGATTCGGGAGGATCAGATCCGGATCAATGCGCTGGAAAATGCCGAGTCCCGTACACTTTTCACACGCGCCGTAAGGATTGTTGAACGAAAACAGGCGCGGCGTGAGTTCCTCCATACTGATATTATGCTCCGGACACGCATAATTTTGCGAGAACACGAGCATTTCCCCGTCGATCACGTCCACATGGACGATGCCGCCCGTCAAAGAAGACGTGGTTTCGAGGGAATCCGTCAATCGGGATGTGATGCCCTCCTTGATGACAAGGCGATCCACCACGATCTCGATGGTATGCTTGATGTTCTTTTCGAGTTTAATTTCCTCGGAAAGATCATAGACGATGCCGTCGATGCGGACACGGACGTAACCGGATTTTCTCGCACGTTCGAGTTCCTTGACATACTGTCCTTTCTTGCCGCGGATGATCGGTGCCAGGAGCTGGATCTTTGTTCCCTGCGGCAGACTCATGATCTGATCCACGATCTCGTCAATGCTCTGCTGGGTGATCTCGCGTCCGCAGACCGGACAATGCGGAATGCCGATGCGTGCGTACAAAAGTCGCAGATAATCGTAGATCTCCGTGACCGTTCCGACTGTGGAACGGGGGTTTTTCGAGGTCGTTTTCTGGTCGATGGAGATTGCCGGAGAAAGCCCCTCGATGCTGTCTACGTCGGGTTTATCCATCTGTCCGAGGAACATTCTCGCGTAGGAGGACAAACTTTCCACATAACGGCGCTGACCGTCGGCATAGATCGTATCGAATGCCAACGAGGACTTGCCCGAACCGGAAAGTCCCGTCATCACGACAAATTTATCACGCGGAATTGTGACATCGATATTTTTCAGATTATGGGCTCTTGCGCCTTTGATGATGATCTCATTTCTTTGCATAACCTAACATCCTTATCTGTTTCTCAGGACTCACTGCCGTCTGGCATCCAGTCATCCTCCGGTGTCCAGACAGCGATGACCTGTTTCTTTTTGAAAAAGAAATGGCTTCTCAGCAGTTTGTTCTGTTCGTCAAAGTCCGGCGGTGTCTGCAAGCATTCCTCCGGAATCTCTTTTCGGGAATACATCGTATATTCGATCTCGCCGTCATCGTCCAGCACCAGCCCGAACCATTCCCCTTCTGCATCGCCGAAGTAATACTCTACGAATTTGTTGAATTCGCCGTCGCCGGCATCCACATGATAGATGCCGGATTCGACATCGTTTCCGCGATCCTGCCATTCGTGAACGACATTTGCAAAGGAATGCGCCTTGCTGACGCGGCTCTCCATCTGGGACTGCGCTGTGTGATTCCACAGCACCCCCAGTAAAAACCAGCCGCCAATCAACAGAACGATCAGCACGACGGGGATAATGACAAGCCATTTTCTGGAACGCTTCAGCTTCTTGTCCTCCTCCTCCATCAGCTGCCGGATCCTTGCCTGATCTGCCATTTATTTCCCCTCCTTCAGCTTCTTGATCTCGTCACGCAGGAATGCCGCGTGCTCGAATTCGAGCATTTTGGCGGCTTCCTTCATCTGCGCGGTCAGGGATTCGATCAGTTCGTCGCGCTCGCGCTTCGAGAGCTTCTTCTTGGTCGTCTTTGCCTCGACATCTTCCTTCTTCGAGATCTCAATGACCTCATGAACATCCTTGATGATGGTCTGCGGAATGATGCCGTGTTCCTCGTTGTAAGCCATCTGGATCGCACGGCGGCGTTCGGTTTCGCGGATAGCGCGTTCCATCGAGCCTGTCACATTGTCCGCATACATGATGACCTGACCGTGTGCATTTCGTGCAGCACGTCCGATGGTCTGCACCATCGACGTTTCCGACCGGAGGAATCCCTCCTTGTCCGCATCGAGGATCGCCACGAGGGACACCTCCGGAATGTCCAGACCTTCACGCAGAAGGTTGATGCCGACCAGCACGTCGAATTCACCCAGAAGCAGGTCGCGGATGATCTCCATACGTTCGATGGTGTCGATGTCATGGTGCAGGTAACGTACGCGGCATCCCATCTGTTCGAGGAAGGTCGTGAGGTTTTCCGCCATTTTCTTGGTCAGTGTCGTGACGAGGACACGCTCGTTTTTCTCCGCGCGGACACGGATCTCGGACAGGAGATCGTCCATCTGTCCGTCGATCGGCTTGACGATGATCTCCGGATCAACCAGACCGGTCGGACGGATGACCTGTTCAACGATGTCACTGGAATGTTCCTTCTCGTAATCGCCGGGTGTCGCGGAAACGAAGATCGCCTGCTTGATATGGCTCTCGAATTCCTGAAATACCAGCGGACGGTTGTCAAATGCACTCGGCAGCCGGAATCCGTAATCGACGAGCGTCTGTTTTCTGGCGCGGTCACCTGCACTCATGGCGCGAACCTGCGGGATGGTCACATGGCTCTCGTCCACGATCAGCAGGAAATCCTCCGGAAAATGGTCAAGCAGCGTATACGGCACGCTGCCCGGAGGACGGCGTGCAAGGACGCGGGAATAATTCTCGATACCAGAACAAAAGCCGATCTCCCGCAGCATTTCGATGTCGTAGTGTGTTCTCTGCGCGATGCGCTGGGCTTCGATGAGCTTGTGGTTTTCGGTGAAATACTGCACACGTTCCGCAAGCTCCTCCTCGATATCCTTGATGGCAGCCTCCATCTTCTCGTCGCCGACAACGTAATGCGAGGCCGGAAAGATCGCTGCGTGCTGGAGGACAGCACGGACCTTTCCGGTGAGAACATCGACCTCGCTGATGCGGTCGATCTCGTCGCCGAAAAATTCCACACGGATCGCAGTATCCGTGGAATTTGCAGGAAAAATTTCCATCACATCGCCGCGGATGCGGAATTTATTACGCGAAAAATCAATGTCGTTGCGCTCATACTGGATGGAAACCAGCTGCGCCGCGAGTGCCGCAATGGGCTTCTCCATCCCGACACGCACGGAGACCGTCATATTGCGGTATTCCTCCGGCGAACCGAGGGAGTAGATGCACGAAACGGATGCCACGATGATGACGTCCTTACGCTCCGCAAGTGCTGTCGTCGCAGAGTGGCGGAGTTTGTCGATCTCGTCATTGATCGAGGAATCCTTCTCGATGTAGCTGTCCGTACTCGGCACATAGGCCTCCGGCTGGTAATAATCGTAGTAGCTGACGAAGTACTCCACTGCATTCTCCGGAAAAAATGCCTTGAATTCGGAGCAAAGCTGTGCTGCAAGGATCTTGTTGTGCGCAAGAACGAGCGTCGGCTTGTTCACATTGGCGATGACATTTGCCATCGTGTAGGTCTTACCGGAACCGGTCACACCGAGCAGTGTCTGATAATTTCTGCCGTTTTGCAGCCCTTCCGTCAGCTCCCGGATCGCTTTCGGCTGATCGCCGGCAGGCGCATAGGGAGCGTGCAGCTTGAATGTTTCCATAAGATCCTCCTTTACGGAGCGTGTGGGATCACAAAACCGTATGTTCGGGAACCCTTCTTTCCCCCGTCCGCTTTCCTGAAGCGGACGGCATTGTGTGGGACTTTTGCTTTTCGCAGAAAAGCAAGGGGGTTACGGGGATGCAATGCTAACAACTTAGCAAATTGAACAAGCGTCCTTCTTTCCCCCTACCCCCAACCCCCTCCCCAGGGAGGGGGCTATCTATGGAGGGTGCTGCGCACCCTCCACCCGCTTGCTTTCTAAAGTTGTTGGCATTGTACGGGGATGCCCCTATGAGAACGGATTCCTTTGGCAGTGCCTCATTTCGTTACGGATGAAAGAAATTTGATTTTATCTTATCCGGATGAAAGATTCCCGTTTTCAGCATCGAGCAGCCGCGGTTATCGGCAACGATGACATGGTCGATCAGTTCGACCGAAAAGAACTTCAGCATAGATGCCAGATAATATGTCGTTTCAACATCTTCAAAGGACGGCATCGCCTTTCCTTCCGGATGGTTGTGCGCCATAATGACCGCGTGACACGGCGAGCGAAGGATGTAGCTGACGACTGTAAACGGTTCGATCATCACATGATTGAATGTGCCTTTGATGAGTTCGCTGCAGCGGATCACGCGCAGTGAGGTGTCCAGGCACGCAATGCACAGGTTCTCCTCCTTGCAGCTTGAAAGCCTCGCCACAAAATACCGCACACGATCGTCAAACATCTTCAGGGATTGTTTTTGGACATCGGCCACCTCGCATCTGGTGTAAAACGAATTCACGAAGTTCAGATACTCCGCTGTCTTTTCACCAACGCCTTCCACTGCGCAAAGCGCCCCCGGGCTCGCATTCATCACGCCCCGGAGCGATGAGAATTCCTTCAGCAGACGATGAGCCGTTTCATTGGTGTTACCGCGCCTGATGACGAAATACAGGAGCATTTCCAGTAGCTCATGATCCTGAAATCCCTCTGCTCCGTTCTCCTGAAAACGTTCCCACATCCGTGCCCGATGTCCATCGTGGATTCCCTTAGTGCCCGCCATATTTTCACCTCAAATTATTTTGTTCAGGGGTTTGCAAAACCCTGAAAATTATGATATAATATAAGTGAATGTCTAAATCCAAAGGAGTCAATATCATGCGAATCATTACCGTCAGCCGGAACGACGCCGGACAGCGGCTCGATAAATTCCTGCAAAAGCTCATGCCGGATTGCCCCAAAGGTATGCTCTACAAGCTCATCCGCAAGAAGGACATCCGTCTCAACGGCAGCCGCTGCAAGGGCGATGAACAGCTCTGCGAGGGCGA
>JAFPXW010000174.1 GCA_017394565.1 Oscillospiraceae bacterium
CCACTTCCTCGTCCGCCTTGACCTTCTGGGACAGCGCACGCTTGGCAAGATCCGTATTGCCGGCTGCAAGGGCTGCTCTCGCCTTTGCCTCCCAGTCTGCGGACTTTCTCACGGCATCGTTGAGCTGCTTTTCCGCCATGCGCTCGCTGGCAACCGCCTTGCCGAGTGCCTGCACGGATTTCTGAAGCTCCTTATCCATATCCATAATGATCTGCTTGACCATCTTCTCCGGATCCTCCGCACGGTCGATCAGATCGTTGACATTAGACTTGAAAATATCGCTGATTCGAGAAAAAATTCCCATTATACTCTCCTCCGTTCACATTACTATTGAAACGTATGTGGCTTTTGCCAAATGCACAAAATCCCATAGCATTATCATATCATAAATATGCAGAAATGTCAAGAGGTTTTACCCAAGTTTGAGCGTTCAGCAGAAGTAAACTCATTTCTGATACCTTTATTAATGCCATCAATCTGCCAGCTCACATACCATGATCGCTTCCTCCGCGTCCTCATGGATCACAGCAAAGCCAAGTTTGCGGTACATCCGCATGGCATAGTTGGCTTTCTGCACGGACAGGGACACCTTCCGGTAGCCGTGTGCGGCGAGCGTTTGCAGCATTTCGCGCATCAGGGCTGTACCGATCCCCTGCCGGCGATATTCCGGATACAGCGAGATCGCGAGGGACGGCGTTGCATCGTCAACGTGACCGTAATCGTCCATAATGCGCGTCCAGACCGCGCCGACAATTTTCCCGCCGACTTCTGCCACAAGGCACAGATCATCCGGTTCTTTGCGAAAAACCTTGATATACACCTGCAGCGCCGGATCATTCAGGATGCTTCGCGGCGGCGGCTCGACACCTTCCGGAATGAAGATGGCTTCATACAAGAAATCCTCTAATACGGGCGTTTCCTCCGCCAAAAGCGGCCGGATCACATACGGCATCAAAGGTCAAACACCTGCTTGATGCTGTCGTAGTGCAGGAAGATCCCCTGCGCCGCAAGCGACTCGATCTCTGCCTTGTCCGCAAGCTTGAAGCCCTGCATTTCAGCAAGCTGCGGCGTCACGTCGTTCTCATCAAAATCCAGGAAAAATCGATAAATATCGACGAAATAGTTATCGCCCTCACTCTCACGCATATAGCTGAACAGGTAGCCGCCCTCGGCACCGGACACATCCAGACCAGTTTCCTCCAGCACCTCACGGCGCACCGCATCCGCGGAATCCTCGCCGGCCATGACGCCGCCGCCGGACACCTCCCACCAGCCGGGCGCCCAGTGCTTGTCCAGCGCACGCTGTGTGATGAGGAATTTGCCGTCATGGCGGCAGATCACGCCCAGTACCGTCAGGTGGTAGTCGCCGGGCTGCATGGTGAAGTCGTTGCGCTGCATGGTCCTGCCGGTGCGCTGCTTGTTTTTATCATAAATATCCCAGTATTCCATTGCATTTTCCTCCATATCAGGGAAACGTGTCCCCTGCTTTGACCAATCTGTTACACATTATATTGTAGCATATGGGATGCGTTTTGTCAATGCGAAAAAATATTTTGAAAAAAGACTTGATTTTTTTTCAGAGTTGTGGTATAATGAATAAGTCGTCAGTTTGGAAACGATGATTTCCGATGGCATGATGGAGATGTATCGAAGTGGTCATAACGAGAACGACTCGAAATCGTTTGGTCGGTAAAACGGCCCGTGGGTTCGAATCCCACCATCTCCGCCAATGCAAAACTCGCAGCTATGTAAAATCCGCATAGCTGCGAGTTTCCTTTTTTCCGAACCTATGACACGGAAAACAGCTTGCATACTCCGGATTAATTTGCGCTTTTAGGGCAAAACAACTTGAAATGTTCATAATTTTGTGGTATAATATACGAAAATAGTCAAAATGCTACGAAGGGGAGCTGCTGACAGCATCGCTGTCAGAGATCCCCGGATGTAGAGATAAGGAGGCGTAATATGGCACAGACTTTTCCAGAAGTATTCACAGATTTTGTCGCACGCATGAACCGCATTGAGGACGCAACTGTGCCATTTCTCGGCAATGCACTCGACGGGATCTGCGAGCTGCTCCGGATCGGACGGCTGACCGCGACGGTGTACCCGGATCAAAAGCATGAGGCGATCGAGAACGGCAAAACGGTCACCTTTTTCAACGGCCATGCTGAACTGAAAGATGAACCGTATGTTTCCAGACGGATCACGCAGAACGATACTGTGGCTGTATATCGTGTGTTTCTCAGGAATGATGCCGCCCCCTGGACGCCGGAGGAGGAGCAGCAGATGAACCTGACACTTGACACGCTGTTTGTGTTTAATGGCCGTGCGCGTCTGCTGGCATTTGCGGATCGTTTTACATACATGGATAATGACGGCTATCGGAATTACCGGTATTTCATCAAGATCGCGCGTGAAAAAAGCCGTCTCGGCCTGCTGACAGGAATGTTCGCAGCGCAGTTCAATCTCAAGCATTTTTCTCTTGTGAATCGTCAGATCGGCCGTGCGCTGGGGACATTTGTGATGCGGAATTTCATTGATACCCTGCAGGAAATGATCACCTACCCCGGTCAGGTCTGCCGGATCGGCGGCGACAA
>JAFPXW010000175.1 GCA_017394565.1 Oscillospiraceae bacterium
ATTTCGGTGCGCCTTGCGGCGCAGATTTTAAATAGGCTTTCTAAGAGAACGTTCTGGTTACTTAGGACAATGCTCCTTAGCCGAAACATTTTCAGTCAGCAGTTTCTATATAACGTCGCGCCAGCGACACATTCAATTCCTCATTCCTCATTCCTAATTCCTCATTATGATTTTTATTCCTCATTATGATTTCGGGAATCCGATCGCGAAAAAGACCGAAAACCAATGCAGGACACTGCCTGCCACGACGAAAATATGCCAGATGGAATGGAAATATTTCACCGACTTCTTCACATAGAAGATGCAGCCGAGCGAATACAGTACGCCGCCGACAATGAGCATCACAAGGCTCACCTGCGGCATTCCGTCCTTCAGGGGCTTGATCGCGAAGATGATGCCCCAGCCCATCACGATGTAGCAGATGGTCGAGATCTTCCGGAATTTTTCCATATTCACGGAATTGAGCACGATGCCAAGCACTGCCGCGCCCCAGACGATGCCGAAGATCGTCCAGCCCAGCCACATCGGGCGGATGCAGCAAAGCGTGTACGGCGTGTACGTTCCGGCGATCAGCAGAAAGATCGTGTCGTGATCCATGATCCGGAAGACGTGCTTGGCGCCCTGCGGCGTCAGTGCGTGGTACAGCGTGGACATTGTATAGAGAATGATGAGCGATGCGCCGAAGATCGCACCGGACACGACTTCCATCGCGCCGCGGTTGATCGCTGCAAAGACGATCAGCAGGACGGTGCCTGCGATCGCCAGCAATCCGCCGACGCCGTGCGTCACGGAGTTGAAAATTTCCTCGCCGAGTGTGTAAAGTTTCTGGGGTTTGTGTTCTGCCGGATCTGTCATGGTGTCAATTCCCTTCCGTATGTGTTGATCTCCAGCCGTTTCTGGAATGCGCGTGCGGTCATCGGCTTGCCGTAGAGGTAGCCCTGGATGTAGTCGCATCCCATATCCTTTAGGATCTGCGCCTGTCCCTCGTACTCGACACCCTCTGCGATGGTCTCGATGTCCATGGACTTGGCGATCTTGATGACGGCGGAGCAGATTTCCTGCGCGACCTTGTCGGTCTCGATCTCGATGATGAACGAACGGTCGAGCTTCAGCAAGGTCAGCGGCAGCAGCTGGATGTAGCTCAGCGACGAATAGCCCGTGCCGAAGTCGTCCATTGCCAGGAGGATGCCCATATCACGCAGGGCATTCATCTGCTGTACGGTGTAATTGATGTCGCCCAGTGCCAGACGCTCGGTCAGCTCCAGTTCGAGATACTGCGGTTTCAGGCCATTCTTGACAAGCACGCTCTGTACGACCTCGCAGACATTCGCCTGATAGAAGTCGCCGGATGCAAAGTTGATGGACATGACGATCGGCGACAGTCCCATCCCCTGCCAGAGCGCCGTCTGCGCAACCGCTTCGCGCAGAACGAACTGGCTGATGTCGGAGATCATGCCGGTTTTCTCGGCGATCGGGATAAAGACGTTCGGGGAGATCATCGTGCCGTCCGGCTTGATCCAGCGGATGAGCGCCTCTGCGCCCATGATCTTCTTGGTCTTGAGGTCGACCTTCGGCTGGTAGTACAGCTGGAGGTGATGCTGCTCGATGGCGTAGAAAAGCTGTTTCTCCATCTCGCCCTGATGCAGGATCTCCTCGTGCATATTCGCGTCGTAGCCCATGATGTAGGACAGCTCGCCGCGTCCCATCGCAAGGGCAAATTCCGCGTGCTCCAGCACCTCATGGAAGCTGTGGCCGTCGCTCGGAATCCTTGCGAAGCCGGCGGAACAGGTCAGATTCATCGACGCGAAGTCGCCCTCCGCCATCTCACTGAGGTCAGAACGGATATGCTCGAGCGTGCGCACCGGCATCTCGTCGTCGCCGGCCACGGTGTAGTCATGCAGCACCAGTACGAAATTATCCGCACTGACACGCGCCGCAAAGCCGCCGGATGCGGTGTATTTGCAGAGGATGTGCGCGACGTTTTTGAGGATCTTGTCGCCGTTTTCGTAGCCGTAGGAGTCGTTGATGATGTGGAACCGGTCGAGGTCGATGACGATCACCCAGCAGTACGTTCCCATCGTCTGGCACAGGCGGTAGGTCTCCTCGCCGTCGTGCATGAGCTTGTTGCGGTTAGCGATCTCGGTGATCTCGTCCATGAACGCAAGCTTCTCGATCATGGCATCCTTGTTCTTCTCGGTGGTGATGTCGATCAGCGCACCGCCGATGATGGGCTTGCCGCTCTGGTTCAGGAGATTCTCGTGATAGTGGTAGGAATACCAGATGTAATGCTTATCCGCGCCGGCGCTGATGCGCAGCTGCAGGAAGCGCGGGCGGCTCGACAGCGTATTCGGCTTGGTATTGCGGATATTCTCCAGATACTCGTCAAAGAGGAAGCGGTCGTCCGGATGCAGCTTCTTGCGGAAATCCGCAAAGGTGATATGATCCGTGTCGATGCCCAGGAACTGCTGGGCTTCATCCGATGCGTAGTACACGGGCTTGGTGCTTTCGCAAAGCAGGATACCGATACCGGACAGCTTCATGGACAGCTGGTAGCGGCGCTGCGACTGCGTCAGATCCTCCGCCTTCTTCATGAGCTTGTACTTGGCATCCTCCAGCTCCGTTGTCTCGAAGCCGATGGTAAAATACAGCGAAGCATGAGGGCTTTTCTTCAGGAGCGAGGTCGTCCAGCTGATGGTGCGCCGCGCGTGCGTCTCGGGATTCTCGATCGCGCTCTCGTACAGATCCTCGCCGAGCTGTTCCGCAGCCTGCCGCGGAGAAACGCCGATCAGATGAAAGAAATTGCTCAGAAGCACGGCACTGTCGCCGGGATCATCGGTATCGCCGATGCCGAGCAGCTCGTCCATGGCTTCGTTCGTGTACAGTGTGGACAGGTCGTCCGACCAGATGAACGCCGGTGTCTCCACCTGACGCACCATCTCGCAGATGCGGTCGATGTCGATGGCGCTGTGCTGGCTCTGGTAGTACCGGACTGCCAGCACCAGGACAATGGTGATGACGATCAGCAGCAGCACATACAGGCGCAGCACGAACATCGAATTCTCCGGAAAGGAATCGACCATGAACAGTACCCAGATCGACAGCACCGCGAAAAACGCCTCGATCCACAGGATGAGATTTTTATTCTGCATATGATTCCCGCACCAACGGCACGGTGTCCCCCCTTATCTCATGTCAGATTGTTGATTGTATGAAAAGCGCAGCCGTCCTTTCTGCGGATCGCCGCACCGGAAATCGAAATACATCTATATTATACCGCATTTTGCAAAAAAAGTCAATGGATTTTACACAATTCTCCCACAAAATTGAATGGTGGTTTTCAGCAGTTTCC
>JAFPXW010000176.1 GCA_017394565.1 Oscillospiraceae bacterium
ATCCGCCGTCTTTGACGGCGGGCGGCGCACAGCGCCGCTAAGCGCTCCGTTATACGCCCTCTGCCAAAGCCACATAGTGGCTTTGGCGGCTGCTGCGCAGCCTGCAAAGCACAACAATGTTGTGCTTTGCAATAGAGGGCAGTATATCATTGCTGCGAACATCAATGGGAATTAGCAGGAGGATCCAATATGGAAAATTTCGAGTATAAAGTGGTCGTATATGATACAAAAGGCTTATGGGGCGGTATCGTAGAGGCAAATCAGCTTGAAACAAGGCTCAATCTTCTTGGCAGTGAAGGATGGGAGATGGTAAGCTGTTCTTCTACAAGCCAAAGTTATGGTTCATCCAAAAGTCTGGTTTGTATATTCAAGCGAAAGAAGAACGGCTAAATACAGGTTTATCTTTGCAGCCGTATCACACACAATGCCCCGAAACGCTCCCCGGAACGCTTCGGGGCAGCAATTTCTATTGGGAAAATCCGCCAGATGCAAAGGCGGATTTTTTTATCGGAATCAATTGACTTTCTCCCCAACTTCTGGTATAATAAAATCATAAGTATACAAATGGGTTCACCCCATCATAAAGAGGAGCGATTTATCATGAAGAAAGGTTTCTGGAGGAAGCTCACAGGCACTGCACTGTCCTGCGCGATGCTTCTGAACATGGCGGCTGCTGTGCCCACGATGACGGCAACTGCGGCGGATTCGTACCATGACGACTGGCTGCACGTCGAGAACGGCAAGGTCGTGGACATGGACGGCAATGAGGTCTGGATGACCGGTGTCAACTGGTTCGGCTACAACGTCGGTTCGCAGGTGTTCGACGGCGTGTGGTCTGCCAATATGGAGTGGTGTCTTGACCAGATCGCGGATCACGGCTTCAATCTGCTGCGCGTGCCGATGTCCACACAGATCATTCTCCAGTGGAAAAACGGCGAGCCGGACGACATGATCAAGATCAATGCTACCACCAATCCGGAGCTGGTCAAGACCTTTGATGAGAACGGCACACCGATCGAGTATATGTATTCCTTCGATGTCTGGAATAAGGCGGTGGAGTGGTGCCGCGAAAAGGGCATCAAGATCATGATGGACATCCACAGCGCGACCACCAATGCGGCAGGTCACAATTATCCGCTGTGGTACGATGATAATTACTCCACGGATGACTGGCTCGAAGCACTGGAGTGGTTCGCGGATTACTACAAGGACGACGACACGATCATCGCCATCGACTTGAAAAACGAGCCGCACGGTAAGCCGGAGGAAGGCAAATTCGCGAAGTGGGACGAATCCAAGGACGAAAACAACTGGAAATACGCCGCAGAACGCGGTGCTATGGCTTGCCTGAACAAGAACCCGAACCTGCTGATCATGGTCGAGGGTACGGAGTGCTATCCGGACTTTGACCGCGGCGCAGACTGGACGACACCGGCAGTGGACTATGCCCATTACGGCGAGCCTTCCAAGGTGTTCGGCGCATGGTGGGGCGCAAATCTCCGCGGTGTCAAGGACCATCCGGTGGACATCGGCGAGTACACCAAGCAGATCGTGTATTCTCCGCACGACTACGGCCCCGGTGTCTGGGAGCAGAGCTGGTTCTATCTCGATGACGACACCAAGACATTCGACCGCCAGTCGCTGCTGGACGATTACTGGTACGATACATGGGCATATCTGGTCGAGGAAAACCGCTATCCGCTGCTCATGGGCGAATGGGGCGGCTTCGTTGACGAGGAGCATGACACGACCGGCGAGAACGTTCACTGGCTGAAGGAGCTGCGCGATTACATGATCGACAAGCACATCCACCACACGTTCTGGTGCTTCAATGAGAATTCCTCCGATACCGGCGGACTGGTTTACGACAACTTCGGCAAGTGGGACGATGTGAAGTACGAATTCGTCAAGCCCGCACTCTGGCAGACCGAGGACGGCAAGTTCATCAGCCTTGACCACGCAATTCCGGTCGGCAAGAACGGCATCTCCCTGTCTGAATACTACGGCTCCGCACCGACGCCGACCGAGCCGAAAACCACGACCGAGCCGACGACGGAGAATTCCGAACCGGAAGAAACCACAGGCCCGATGCCCACGACCGAGCCGACCACCGAGCCGACTTCCCAGAATCCGGCCACATCCGTTCGCTACGGCGACGTGAATCAGGACGAGACGATCGACATTATGGATGTCATCGCGCTCAACAAGTTCCTGCTGGGCTCTACCTCGCTGGATGAAACGCAGAAGGCAGCCGCCGATGTGGATCTGAACGAAGCCATTGAAGCGACCGACTCCCTCAACATCCTGAAATACGTTGTTGAGATCATCCCGGCGCTGCCGACCAAGTAATTACAAAAATAAAATCCCTCCGCTTGGAACTCCCAAAGCGGAGGGATTTCAGCTTGTCAAAAAACCCCTTTTCTGGTGAGGGCGCACCGGAGAGTGCCCCACCCCCAACCCCCTCCCCAGAGGGGAGGGGGCTATTTTTAGGGGGCTGCGCCCCCTTTTACCCCCGTTTTTGCTGTAGTTTCCCCACCGC
>JAFPXW010000177.1 GCA_017394565.1 Oscillospiraceae bacterium
ATCATCATGGAACAGAACAAAAAAACGCGCATCATCGCCGTGATCTACTACTTGGCACTGTATCTCGTATGGGCAGCCTTAGAATGCCTGATCGTACCGAAACTGGAATCGCAGGCGCTTCCGGTTTCCATTGATGTCATCATGGAGATCGGATTCAAAACGCTGCTGTGGTTCATTCCGGCATTTCTGCTCATCAGGCGCTGCGGCGATTCCCTGTTTCTGCCAAAGAGCGCGTTGCTGGGAGAGCCGAAAAAAGCTATGACTTACCTTCCGCTGTGTGTATTCCTGCTGCTCTTTACGGCGTGGCATCTGATCCCGAACATTTATCAGAACGGAACGCTCACGTTCAAGCCCACGTTTCATGCAGTGGACATCATTGTTTCGCTATCCATCGGCATTTCGGAAGAGCTGGTGTTCCGCGGACTGCTTCTGAACACGGCTCTGAAAGACCGCAGGCTCTGGATCGCATTGTCCGGCAATGCCGTGATGTTTCTCCTGATCCACTTCCCGATCTGGCTGCGTGAGGGGCTGTTCATGCCCTATATGACAAGCTTTGCGTTCCTGCAACTGATCGCGCTGAGTCTGATCTTCGGCTGGACATTTGTCAAGAGCCGGAGCATCGTCGTACCGATCATTTTGCACGCCTACTGGGATCTGCTGTGCGTTGCGCTCGCGTAATACAGGGACGAGAGATTTTTGTGTTTTTCGGGAAAATTCCGCATATACTACCCATGCGGCAGAACGCCGCAGAAAGGGGAATGATCCTATGCGAAACCAGATCCTCGGCGTACTGCTTGGGCTGTCGATGCTGACAAGCCTGCCGGTTTCTGCCGGGAATGCCATCGGCTACGGGCAGGGAACGCAGGTGAATGCGGACAATGTCCCGACCGGTGCGCTGGAATTTAACGAAAAATACGGAAAATACGGCGCCTTTGCGACCACGCCGGACACGAACCGCGTGATCCTGACCTTCGATCAGGGCTACGAAAACGGCTATACGGCGCAGATCCTTGATACACTCGCGGAGAAGCACGCGACGGCGATCTTCTTCCTGACGGGCGACTACGCCAAGCGCGAACCGGAGCTTGTCCGCCGGATGATCGCGGAGGGACACACCCTCGGCAATCACGGCATGATGCACGCCTCGCTGCCGACGCTGACACCAGAGGGACAGCGCGAGGAATTGTCCTCGCTGCATGATTACGTCGTGGAGAAATACAGCTACAAGATGCAGTATTTCCGCTGTCCGTGCGGAGAGTATTCGGAGGAAGCGCTGAAAACCGCGCAGTCCCTCGGCTACAAGACGGTTTTCTGGAGTGGGGCGCACGTGGACTGGCTTGTCGATGACCAGCCCGATCCGCAGCAGGCGCTTGCCAGGCTGACCGCACAGGCACACGGCGGAGAAATTTTGCTCCTGCACTCCGTATCCGCCACCAACACCGCCATCCTCGGCGACCTGATCGACGCCCTGCGCGGGAAGGGATTTACTGTGTAATGCGCAATGCGTAATATCGTTCGTGGTGCGTAGTTTCGGTGTCCCACTTCGTGGGACGAATGAATATTAAACGCGAAAACCCTCGGCTCAAGGGAAATGCTCCCATTTGCCGAGGGTTTGAATTTAAAAACACATCGCCGTCAAGCGATACCGCAACTACGAATTACGCATTGGATTCCGGTTCCGGATAGCTTCTCACCGCGTCCACGATGATCTGG
>JAFPXW010000178.1 GCA_017394565.1 Oscillospiraceae bacterium
GGCTGACGCTGCCAAGAAGGTTTGCGTTCTGCATAAGGAAGGCGCTGCCCTGGCTGGCAATGTCCTCGCAACCGGCACAAAGAAGGGCTTCGGCTACACCATCCTCGATGGCAATGCTGACGCTGACGCACTCGCTAAGACTGAGGGCGTTATCAAGGTTCGCGTGATCGGCTGATTCTAAATTGCTTCGCAATGATGAGAGGGGGCTGTCTGCCCCCTCTCAAGCTCTCCCCGGACTCGCTTTTGAAACCAAAAGCGAGGGAAAAGCAAGTATCATAAATGCCAAAATCCCTCTCCATTTTTCAGGAGAGGGATTTTTATTCATGCGGGTGCAGGGCTGCATAGTCCTACTCTGTATAAGCGACCAGCCGCGTTCATTCTTCACTGGCTGTCTGCTTATGCCGAGGGAGGTTTAGGAGGGGCGAGCAGCCCCTCCTGATCGGGCGCAAGCCCGAAAACTCACACGATCCCCTCCAGCACCCCCCGTAATTTCCGGATGATCTTCTTCTCCAGCCGCGAAATGTACGACTGCGAGATCCCGATCTTGTCCGCCACTTCCTTCTGCGTGAAGGCCCTTTTGCCGCGCAGCCCGAACCGCAGTTCCATGATCTCACGCTCGCGCGGCGGCAGTTCGTCCACCGCCGCCAGCAGCGTTTCGCGCTCCGATTCCCACTCGATGCCGCGCGATACGATATCATCATCCGTCCCCAGGACATCCGACAACAGCAGTTCGTTTCCGTCCCAGTCTACATTCAAAGGCTCGTCAATGGAGATCTCTCCGCGATATTGCGCCGCTTTTCGCAGAAACATCAGGATCTCATTCTCGATGCACCGCGAGGCGTAGGTCGCAAGCTTGATGTTCCGGTCGGGGCGGAACGTTTCCACTGCCTTGATGAGCCCGATCGTCCCGATCGAGATCAGATCCTCCAAGCCGACCCCCGACGTGTCGAATTTCTTCGCGATGAACACCACCAGCCGCAGGTTATGCACGATGAGCAGTTCCCTCGCACGCGGGTCGCCTGCCGACAGCTTCGCAAAGACCGAAATTTCCTCCTCCCTCGTCAGCGGCGGCGGCAAGGTGTCCGCACCACAGATGTAGTCCACCGCCTGCGGTCGGAACAGCTTGCGGAAAAATTGCTTCAAATCGTCCAAAATACGCATTTCATTCCCCTCCTGTCGTTGTTTGCCATTTTGTATTTCGTCAGCGGATGCACGCGCTAATGCAGCAGCGCCGGGTGAAAGATCGCCTGCGTGTGCGAGGTTTCGTCAATGCCGATCAGCGCGTCCACCGGCTTGTGCGTGCCGCGGCGTTTGTCGATGAGGACAACCTCCTCCGCGTGAAACACCAGCAGCACTCCCTCACCTGCCACCGTCCGGTACGGCAATGGGCGGAATCCCTTGCAGGGAAGCCGTTCCGGTAACATCGGCGCGAGCGACTGACGCGAACAGATGATGACGCGCCGCCCCGTGCAGAAGTCCACCAGCGAATTCCCTGTGTCCGCCAAGCCCTCCAGCGTCAGGATCGCGCCGGCATACCGGATGCGCACCTCGAAGCTGCCGTCTGCCGCGCCGGTTTTCGTCCGGATATGGGCGATTCCTGTCAGAATCAGGTACGCCGCGATCGTGCAGATCACCAGCATCCGCAGCGAGATCACCGGATACCAGCAGCCATTCGCGTAGTAAATGCGCCCCGTCCCCGTCAGCGCCAGCAGTCCCCCGGCTATGACGGAACTTGCACCGAGAAAGGCGATCCATTCCCATAAATAGCGCTTTTTTTCGCGAATTCCGAATGTGATGCCGCACATCACCGCGCTGCCCGTCAGCTTGCAGAGGAGCGACGCCCAGAACGGGAGCGCCGGCAGCAAGACCAGCAGACTTTCCAGACTGCCGGCGAATGCGCCTGCCATCACACGCCAGAATCGCACGCGCGTGTGCGTCAGCCGCGCCGTCAGCCGCAGCAGCAGGAAATTCATGTACAGGTCAAAAACCAGCAGGACATCCAGATAGATCGTCCGCAACCACTCACCTCCCTGTGATCTCATCGCATCCCCGATGAGGTCTGTCTCTATTATACCGCGCCAGCCGTGCGAAGCTTGTCAAACGGGAGGACGCGCGGAA
>JAFPXW010000179.1 GCA_017394565.1 Oscillospiraceae bacterium
CAAGGCAAAAATCCGCCGACGGGCTGTCGCCCTTCAAGGATTTTTAACGCAGTCACTGGCAAAATTTGACGAAAAGACGTGCATGAATCCCTATGTGGACAGGTTCTAAACGCCAGATCCGGAAAAGTGGGAAGTCTAAACGGCTTCCCGCTTTCTTTTTCATGGAAATGGATCTGCGCACTTTACAAAAGCGGAAAAAAGATGTATAATAAAAATAGAAATACATTCCATACAAAGATGTAAGGAGTAGTGCTATGGACTTTTCACCAAAAGAAATTCTGAATTTCGTCACGGAGAACGATGTCAAGTTCATCCGCCTGACGTTCTGTGATATGCAGGGCAATCTCAAGAATATCGCCATCATGCCGAATGAGCTGCCGCGTGCGTTCTCCCACGGCATTCTGCTCGATGCTGCGAGCTTTTCGGATTGCTACGAGGATCTGCTGCTCGTGCCGGATATCTCGACGCTCTCGGTTCTGCCGTGGCGGCCGAAGTCGGGGCGTGTGGTGCGGTTCTTCTGTTCCATCCTGAACCTCGATGGCACGCCCTACGCAGGCGGCATCCGCCACAATCTCCAGAGCTACATCCGCGAGATCCACGCGAAGGGCTATTCCTGCGAATTCGGCACCAAGAGCGAATTCTACCTGTTCGACTGCGACCAGGAGGGGAATCCGACCAAGAATCCGCACGACCGCGCGGGCTACCTCGATGTGGCACCGCTGGACAAGTGCGAGAATACACGCCGCGAGATCTGCCTTTCCCTCGAAGAAATGGGCATCAACCCCCAGTCCTCTGCGCACAAGCACGGCCCCGGTCAGAACGAGATCGACTTCAAATGCTCCGAGCCCGTGACCGCTGCCGACAATATGGTGCATTACAAGACCGTCGTTAAGACGATTGCAGCGCAGAATGGCTTGTTTGCGTCGTTTATGCCGAAGCCTCTCAGCGGTACCTACGGCTCGGCGCTGACCATTATCATGAACGTTCGGAAGGGCGGCGAGCAGATCTTCGAGCTGAAGGACGGCAAGCTCAGCGAATCCGGCAAAAGCTTCATCGCCGGCATCCTCGACCATGCACCGGAAATGACGGCGTTCCTCAATCCCATCGTGAATTCCTACACGCGCCTGCGCCACAGCGGTGCGCCGAATGAGATCAACTGGTCATTCGAGAACCGCAACCCATTGCTGCGCATCCCCGGTCAGGTGGGTGTGCATCCGCGCATCGAGGTGAGAAGCTCCGACTGCTGCTGCAATCCGTATATTTGCTTCCGGCTGCTGCTGGCGGCCGGGATCGACGGCATCGAACGCGGCCTGGTGCTTGACGATGCGCTCTGTGCGGACGGCACCGAGAAGACGTTCCCAAAGCTTCCGGCGACGCTCGACGAAGCATATGATCTGGCGCAGGCAAGCGATTTTATCAATCAGCACCTCAGCGAGGAGATCCGCCGGAACGTGTACCAGAACATCAAGCGCCAGCTTGCGCTCTATCATGCGGCAGAGGACAAGGCGCAGTTTGAGGAAAAACAGTATTTTATGAGTGAGTGACCTGCGCGGCAGGTCGATGACAAGTGCAGGGAAGACCTGCGGAAGGTGGCATTGGAATGGTGATGGACGACAGGGCATTGATCGTATCAGGTTCGGAGAAGGCGATGGAAACCATTGCACAGTTTCTCCACACCTACGGTTATACCAATCTGACCTCGACTGCCAGCGGCAGTGAAGCCAGACGGCTGACCAATAGTATGGAATATGCGCTTATCATCGTCAATACGCCGCTGTCGGACGAGTTCGGACATGAGCTTTCGGTGACACTGGCGGAGAATACCAGCTCCGGCATCATCCTCCTGTGCAAGGCGGACATTGCGGATGACGTCTCGGACAAGGTCGGAGATTACGGCGTCTGTGTGGTGTCACGGCCGATGAACAAAGCCATCCTGCACCAGTCGATCCGTCTGGTGGAAGCCACGCGCTCCCGGATGCTGGGACTGAAGCGTGAGAATTCCAAGCTGCTTGTCAAGATCGACGAGATGCGGCTGATCAACCGTGCAAAATTCGCGCTGATGCAGTATCTTGGCCTCCCGGAGCCGGAAGCCCACCGCTACATCGAAAAGCAGGCGATGGACACCCGTTCCACCCGGAAGGAGGTCGCAATGCAGATCCTCTCCACCTACGAAACACACTAAGAACCTGTCCACATAGGGATTCATGCACGTCTTTTCGTCAAATTTTGCCAGTGACTGCGTTAAAAATCCTTGAAGGGCGACAGCCCGTCGGCGGATTTTTGCCTTGTCACTGACAAAATTATGCCTGAAAATCCATAC
>JAFPXW010000180.1 GCA_017394565.1 Oscillospiraceae bacterium
ACAAATCCATTGGAATGTGATACAATTACCTTGTTTTGCAAAAACATAAGGCAATACCGCACAAAGGACAGCGCGTCAGATGCAAGCAGATGATGTGCTGAGCCGTCAGGCGGTTTTTGTGCGGTGTTGCCATAACATGACAATGGAGGTTAGAAAACATGGAGAACAAACACAGAAGACGGATGGCATGGATCCTGGCAGTGACGCTGTCCCTGACACTGACAGCCTGCGGCAATGGCAGCACGCAGGATACACAGACCGGGGAGGACAGCGCAGCCGCATCGCAGGCAGATACCGGGGACACCACGGAGGAAGCTGCGGATTCTGAGGAGGCCGAGGATACCACCGCTGAGGAGGAAGACGAGAAGGTCGCTGAGACACGCCCTGTTTCCGAGATCCTTGCAGAGATCCCCACGGCGGAGGTCAGGAGCGCGACGCTCACTGAGGTCGGCAAGCTGGAGGGCGAGGGCATTGAGAATTACGGAGATTTTCTCTACCAGTCCATCAGCGATGAGGAGATCGTGTGCCTCGACTACACCGGCAAGCCCCTGCTCGACGGCACGGTGAACTATGTCGATAAGCTCGGCGATACCGGTCTGTATGTCTACTACACGGCTCCCGAGGGCGATTTCAGCTATTGCGGACTGATGGATGCACAGGGCAATGTCGTGCTTGGCACCGATGCCAAGGTCGGCACATTCGATGCCGTTGACAGCCGCTTTGTCAAGGCCTACCTGCCGGAGGCTGTCACCACCGACCGCGACAATGCCATCTACTACGCGACCAGCAGACAGTTCAGTTTGGATGTCAAGGACGGCGACGTGATGTATTCCGGTACCGTCAAGCTGTACGATACACAGGAGCATAAGTTCCTTGAGAACACCGCGCAGAAGTCCGATCCGAACTATCGCATCGGCAATGAGATCATCAACTTCTCCGATGACGACTACAATACCATCGCTGTGACAGCGGACGACAAGCTTCTCGATGTCGAGGGCAAGAGCGTGGTCGGCGACCTCATCACCGAGTACGCCAGCGACACCACGACCGTTTACGACAAGGACATGAACAAGCTGTTCACCACGAACTGCACGATCTCCGAGATCACGGACACGCACGATTTCTACTGCCTGTACGACAGCGAAAGCGGTCAGCGCGGTATCGTCCACAAGAGCGGTACGATCATGGTCGAGCCGAAGTACGGTACAGTTTCCTACCTGTCTGACGGCGTGTTCAGCTACTACCACGAGGACTACGACAAGCAGGGTCTGCTCTATGCCGACGGCACAGAACTGACGGCAGATACCTACAAGAATTTCAGTGCGACCGGCATTCCCGGCTATTTCAACGCCAGCACGCAGGACGACAAGTACGAACTGCTCGACGCTTCCGGCAATACCGTCCTCACAAGTCAGGACTACCGTTTCAAGGAAGGCGACTACTTTGCTTCCGGTGACGAGTACTCCTACTTTGTCATCAACAAGAAGGACGAGCCGCTGAAGATGAAGTACAGCGGTACCTATCTCGGCAATCACCTCCTGCTGAACACCAGCGACAAGGTGATCTACGATCTGGTGACCGGCGACGTTGTGATGGACGGCTTCGAGAAGGCTTACGCGGCTTACGGCTACATCTACGTTGCCAAGGACGGCGCAGTGACCATCTTTCAGGCACAGTAAGCGCAGATCCGCATAAAAAAACAGCACTGCCCCGGAGCGGCTTCCCCAAAAAAGCGCTCCGGGGCAGTATTTTTTGTCTCAGTGCAGGGCGGTTACCACCACCATTTTTTCTTTTTCTTCTGCAAATACTTTGCACCATAGTCGATCTCGGCGGCAACCTCACTGTTGGTCTTGTCGCCGCTCTTTTTGCGGTTGCAGCGCCAGCACAGCACCTGGAGGTTTTCCGCGTCATCGCCCCTGCCGCCGGCGGCTACAGAGGTGACATGGTCAATTTCCAGCAGCAGATAGTCTCCGAGACCGTCCATGCAGTCATCCAGCATCTTCCTGGAGATGCCGCAGATCTGGCAGGTCGCGTCGTCGCGTTCCATCACAAAGGCCCTGAGGCTCTTGCTGACGTGCCGGCGTTCCTCGATTTCCTTGCGTTCCTGTTCCTCGCGCTCGCGTGCTTCCCGTTCCTTCATGCGCTTGTGGATGGACACGATCCAGGCCACCAGCAGAAACAGCACCAGCCAGAGCAGGACGCTTACAGCTTCGTTTTCATCATTCATGATAACCGTCATTCCTTATCCATTGTGGGAACCCCTAAACACCGGCATCCAGCTCTGTGTAGTAGCGTTCCAGACGCGGACGCGCCGCAGCATAGTACGGCTCCAGCCGCTTGTCGAAGTGCCTGCCCATCCCGTCCATGATGATGCTGTCGGCTTTCTCAAAGGACATCCGTTCCTTGTAGACGCGCTTGCTGACGAGGGCATCGTACACATCCGCGATCGCCATGATCCGCGCTTCGAGAGGGATCTGCTCGCCGCGCAGTCCGTCCGGATACCCGGAACCGTCCCAGCGCTCGTGATGGAAGTGCGCGACATTCTCCGCGAGGATGCGGAAGTCCGTGTCATCCGTCCCTTTGAGGATCTCGTGAACGATCCGTGCGCCTTCCGCGGCGTGCGTTTTCATGACCGCAAATTCCTCGTCCGTGAACCGTCCGGGCTTGCGCAGCACGGCATCATCGACCGCGATCTTGCCGAGGTCGTGCATGGGCGCGGCCTTGATGATGTTGCGGCAGAAGGTGTCATCCAGCGCAAATGCTTCGTCTTTGCGCATCTCGTCAATGAGGATGCGCACGCACTCGCTGGTGCGCCGGATATGTCCGCCGGTGGAATTGTCACGGCTTTCGACCATCATCGCCATGCTGAGGATGAGGTTGTCGTGCATCTCCACGATGTGCGCCGTTTTCCGGGCGACCTCAGCCTTCAGGTCGCTGTTGTATTTGCCGAGAAGGTCGATATAGCGCTGATTCTTGGTATCATCCGTCACATACAGCTGATAGCCGCGCTTGTGCCTGCCGTCGGACAGGTCGCTGACTTTGACGAGCAAGGTCTGCTCTCCCGTGTGGTAATGGTGCGTGTCCTCGCCGTGATCCTTGCGGAAGGCTTCCAGCCATTCGCGGAATTTGTCGCACGCATCATCGGACAGCAGTGCGTGATCCACCTTCTGTTTCTCAAGGATCGGGAACATCCGGCGTGCGGTCTCATTGCTGCCCAGATATCGCAGGCGGTCGTCGAAGGAAACGACGCCGGTGTCGCCGTTCTGCACGATGGAATCAATGACCGTTTCCGATACATCATACAGCAGCAGCCTGTGTGAGATGATGAGAAAGATCACCAGCGCAATGTCGTAGGCAAGCGGGATCCATTCGATCTCCGGATGCCCCGGGATCAGCCGCTGCACCGCCCTGCCGGCAAAGAAGCTGACAACGGACAGGATCTCCGGCAGTGCCACCAGCGCGATGAAGCGGTTGGAGACCTGCTTCTTCCGGAACATACTGTAGACCGCCGCGCCCATGCCCAGCAGGAAGTAGACGACCACCATCACATAGAACAGCGTGTGCATCGGGCCGTATTCCTTGACGAGGACTGTCACGCCGTTCGTTTCGGCGAGCGCGACACTTTTATAAAAGTAGGGCGTCTGCCCGATCTGCATCGCCGTCGCAAAGACGATGGTCGACAGCAGATACAGCAGCAGCCGGACATAGCGGTTGAGCCGGACGGTACACAGGCTGAACACGACGAGCGTGATGATGAGTATGATGAAGCTGGCGCTGACGTAGAGAAATTTCTGCGCCAGGATCGCCGCCTCCAGACTCTGCGCACGGCTGAGCAGGAGCTGTCCGAGATTGTTGATCGGCACGAGGACGAACACGAAGGAAATGTGGATGTCGTAGTGCCTGTGATAGGTATAGACATAGACCAGCATCAAGAGAACCGACAGCACAAAGCAGCCGGCATAAAACGCGCCTATCATATCAGATCCCCCCTGTTCTTCTTCTCTGATTATACAATATCGGCGGCAGTTTGTCAAGGCGGCGGACAGGGGTACCACGGAAATCAATTTTGGGGGTTCTGTTAAGAGAACAGGCGCGTTTCTTTCCCCCCACCCCCAACCCCCTCCCCAGGGAGGGGGCTATCTATGGAGGGTGCTGCGCACCCTCCACCCGCTTGCTTTCTAAAGTTGTTGGCATTGCACCCCCCAAC
>JAFPXW010000181.1 GCA_017394565.1 Oscillospiraceae bacterium
AAAAATCTCTGCATACCGGTGATTATTCTTTGAATGTTTGCGATATCATGCACAGCATTATGGACCAGATACGCGCATGTATCTTCATTCGACAGGACATTAAAAAGATTGTTATCATCTTCCTGCGTAATCTGTCTTAGAAAAAGCCGTTGGGTACGCAGTTCCGGGAATGATTCGAATATACGTTCATTCATTTGAATCGTCCTCCTCATTTTGTGCATTTTGACGAATGACAACCAATCTACGAAGTATCGAACCCTCTGTTATCCAATTTACGCACTAACCTCACTGAGCAGATTGGTTGTCAGGCGTTTTTAGTTCGTAGATGTTTTTCCAAATACAGTAAAAAGCCGGTTAGGGTTGACTTCGCAGATTGACTGTATAGCCGAAAACTGCCGTAAAATCGGCACTTTTACGCCTTATCCCTTGACATCAATACCACGCACTCAACGTGCGCCGTCCCCGGAAACAGATCCACTGCCCGCACACGTTCCGTCGCATACCCAAGCTCACCGAACGCCTTGCAATCTCTCGCGGCGGTCGCAGGGTTGCATGAAATCATCACGATCCGCTGCGGCTGCATTCCGGCGGCGGCTTCGATCGTCGTCTGGTCACAGCCCTTGCGCGGCGGATCCAGCACGATCACATCCGGCGCTGTCCCCTGCTCGCGCAGCCGCTTGGCGATCTGTCCGGCATCACCGCAGAAAAATTCCGCATTCCCGATCCCGTTCGCCGCTGCATTCTGCCGCGCATTCTCGACCGCTTCCGGAATCACCTCCACGCCGGTCAGCGACCGCACCTCCCGCGCCATCGACAGCCCGATCGTCCCTGCACCGCAGTACAGATCCAACAGCAACTCGCTCCCTGTCAGCGCCGCATACGACTTGCCGACCGCGTACAGCCGCTCCGCCTGCGCTGTGTTCACCTGATAAAAACTCAGCGGCGACAGCTCGACGGCATTGCCGCACATCGTATCCGTAATGGTTGCCTTTCCGGCGAGGACGCTCAGCTTTTTGCCGAGGATCACGTTCGTGCGGTTCGGATTCAGACTCTCGGTGATGCTCACGATCATCGGGAATTTTTTGCGAATTTCCTGCACAATCCCCTCTATTTTTTTCTGGATGGAAACCCGCACCACAAAGCAAAGCATCAGCTCTCCGCTGTGGAAGCCCTGCCGCAGATACAGATGCCGCAGCTCGCCCGTGTGCTGCTCCTCGCTGTAAGCGGTCACGCCTGCCGCTTCCAGTTTCGGCAGCAGCCACTCGATCACATCGCCGAACAGTTCCGGCTGCAGTGCGCACCGCGTGAATGGGATCACACGATGGCTATGTTTCGCGAAAAAACCACAGACGAGATGACCATTCTGTTCCGCGACAGGGTACTGTGCCTTATTGCGGTAGCCGCAGCGTGCGTCGCCGCCGAGGATCGGCTCGAATTCCGGAGAGAGTCCGCCGATGCGTTCAAACGCATCCCTCACCTGCTGCGCCTTGTATTGACATTCGGTTTCGTAAGTAACGTGTCGGTAAGTGCAGCCGCCGCACTGCCGGAACACCGGACAATCCGGTTCGCAGCGTCCGTCAGCCGGCTGTATGAGTTCCTCAATGATGCCGAATGCGTAGTTTTTCAGCACCTTCACGATGCGTACACGCAGCCGGTCGCCGACTGCTGTCATCGGTACGAATACCGCCATGCCGTCGATCCTGCAAACGCCTGCGCCCTCATTTGTCATGCCCGTGATCTCGGCTTCATAGATCTCGTTTTTCTGCATCCTGCTGCTCCTCTCGCTCAAAAAGAAACATGAAAACGTGTTGCCAAAGATCAAATCATCTCTGAATCACATTCCACAATTTCCATGTTTCTTTCTTCATGATGTTCCATTCAAAATTTGTGCAGAGCCTGCCTTATCGCTCTGTCACGCTCTTTCCCGTGATATGCTCCGGCACAAGTGCAAACACCAGTACGCCCGGACCGGAATGCTCGATCTCGTGCTGGATGTAGGCTTCGTCCTGCGTGAATTTATGGCTGAGTTTTCGGGAAATGTCGAGCGCCTGTGCGTGATCCTCGATGATCTCGATTTTCCCGAACACGATCACGCTGCGGAATTTCAGCCACCATTCGCCCTCGACAGGTGTCCCCTCATCCATGACGCAAAAACTCGCCTTTTCGCAGGAACGCATGGCATCCGTGCGGTGTCCGGTTTTGCCGGAGTGAAAATACAGCTTGCCGTCCTCCTCATTGTACCAGTGATTCAGCGGCATCCCATAGGGATAACCGTCATCGCCGAGGACGGATAAAACGCCGCGTTTAGCGGTTTTCAGAATTTCGATGCTCTCCTCGATCGGGAGTGCCTGCTTGGTTCTTGTCACTTCTCGGAACATGAATGACCTCACAATCTTTTTGATAAAATGCGGATTGCAAATAGAGATTTCGTGAAAAATACTCCATCCCACGCTGCATCAGTTGACGGACTGCCCGAAGTTCACGACGAGTGAAATGCGGAACATAGCGCTCCCCTTCCGGCACAATCGCCGAAACGTTACAACCCCAGAACAGCTTATCATAACAGCGCCGCATCCGCTTTGTCAGAACAGGCTCTAATATTTCGTCGACAGCATTCCCGATATCTGTGAATAAATTCCAGAATCCGATCAGAAATTCGCAGTCTATGTTTTGCGTCTCTGAAAGTAGAATTGGCG
>JAFPXW010000182.1 GCA_017394565.1 Oscillospiraceae bacterium
TCGCCGGATGCGACAAGCAGCGCGAACCGATTCGGCGTCAGGTCGGACAAAATGGCAAGCGCCGCCTTCGGGCCGACACCGGACACGGTGATGAGCAGTTCAAAGCAAGCCTGCTCGTCACGATCCGCAAATCCGAACAGTTCCATCGCATCCTCACGCACTGCAAGATGCGTGAAAAGAAACGCATTTTCGCCGAGTTTTGGTAATTTGGAAAGTGTAGTCTGCGTCGTGCGGCAGGCATAGCCGACACCGCCGCATTCGATCACTGCAAGCCCTGGCTCCGTGTGGATCAGCTTGCCGGAAACGGAATAGATCATTTCGGATTCTCCTATATCTGGGGATTTTGAAGCAGTTCTATACGCCGGATCACAAGCGTCCGCGGCTCGTGTGTGCGTGGCAGATGGCGATCGCCAGGGCGTCTGCTGCGTCATCGGGGCGCGGGATCTGCGCGAGCTTGAGAATGCGGCGCGTCATGTCCATGACCTGATGCTTTTCTGCCTTGCCGTAGCCGACCACCGCCTGCTTGACCTGCAGCGGCGTGTATTCAAACACCGGCAGCCCGGCTTTGGCCGCATCCAGCACCAGGATCCCGCGTGCCTGCGCCACGTCGATACCGGTCGTGCGGTTTGTGGTGAAGTACAGCTTCTCGATCGCCATGCAGTCGGGCTTGTAACGCCGCAGGATCTCCTGCATATCCGTGTCGATCAGCATCAGGCGCTCCGTGAAAGGCGTGTGTGCCTCTGTGTAGATCGAGCCGTATTCGACCGCGCGGAAATTCGATCCGGCGTAGTCGATCACCCCAAATCCTACAATCGCGTAGCCGGGGTCGATGCCCAGTATTCTCATCGCGTCTCCTCCGGTGTATCAAAATTTCGCATACACTTTATTATAACATAAAACGTCCTGCATTTCAATACCTAATTTGGATAAAACGGAGAATTTTTACAAATTATTACAATTTGTCGAGTTTTGATTTTGCGGAAGTTGCCGGAGGGTATTGATTTTTCCGCGTAAATCATGTATAATAGGAGAGAAAAGTTAAAAATTGGAGGAGCCCACATGAATATTGACGAAATGAACCTCGACGAACTCCGCGCCGGGATCAATGCGCTCGACGCCACGATCCAGGACGCTTTTTCCCAGAGAATGGAGCTTTGCAAGGGTGTTGCCCGTTATAAGCAGCGCAACGGGATGCAGATCTTCCAGACCGCCCGCGAGAAGGAGATCCTGGACCGCATCCGCTCGAATGCACCGGAAGGTCTGGGCGCGTCGTCTTCCCTGCTGTTCCAGACGATCATGGACATCAGCAAATACCTGCAATACCGCGAGATCCACCAGCAGAATACGCCTTATGATTTTACCATGCCGAATCTCACAACAACGGCGACAGTGGCTTGTCAGGGAACCGCCGGCGCCAATGCGGAAACTGCCGCAAAGCAGATTTTCGGCGAGGATTGTCAGCCGGAATTCATGACGACATTTGCGGATATTTTTGCGGCTGTGCAGTCCGGCCGTGTACAGTATGGCATCATTCCAGTGCAAAATTCTACCGCAGGCTCGGTTCGTCAGGCATATGATCTGATGGCGGAATACAATTTCTACATCGCAAGAACGACGATCGTCGAGATCACGAACTGCCTTGCTGTGCGCCCCGGCACCAGGCTGGAGGATGTCAAGGATGTATATTCGCACCAGCAGGCGCTCGCACAGTGCTCCCACTTCCTCGATGCGCACAAGATGACGCCGCATCCGTACACCAACACCGCCACTGCCGCCGCAATGGTCTCGGAAAGCACAGAACCGATCGCTGCCGTTTGCTCCGAGCCGTGCGCAAAGATTCACGGACTGGAGATCCTCGCAAGCGGCATCTCGGATTATGTTCCCAATTTCACGCGATTTTTCTGCATCTGCAAAGGGCTGGAGGTTTCTGATGATGCGGACCGGATCTCCGTCATGCTCCGCCTGCCGCATGAGGAGGGCTCCCTGTATCGCCTGCTGAGTAAATTCGTGATCTGCGGTCTGAACCTTCTGAAGCTCGAATCCCGCCCCATTCGCAACGGCAGCTTCGAGGTGCTGTTCCACCTCGACTTCAGCGGCAATATTCACGATCCGTCTGTCGTAGCGCTGCTGTCGGATCTGTCAGAGAATCTGGAATACTTCAAGTTCCTCGGCAACTACGGAGAGTCCTCGACACCCGTCGAATAAGTCAGGATCCTGCCATTCATGCAAATTTCAGAAAAGGCTTGCATTTTTCCGGAAAATGGTGTATACTTATAAATGAAGTATGTTCCGGCAAGTCCGGTAGTCTGGAGAGTTGCTATGTATTATTGCTGTGCCATAACCGATCAGGGTGTCCGCGAGCATAACGAGGACGCTCTGCTCCTTCATAAGCTTGTTCTGACCGAGGGAATGACCGAAATGCGCCTGAATGCGCCGTTTCTGGTAGCTGTTGCGGATGGCGTGTCCGGCGAGGCCGGCGGTGAGATTGCATCGGAGACCTGCATGGAAATGCTGCGCGATGTCAATTTCACGAGCCGGACTGACCTTGATGATGAGCTCTCGACCATTCATACGACGCTCGCACAGATCGGCGCACTCGAGGAACACCGCAATATGCAGACAACGCTCTGTGCCGTCGGGGTCGACGAGAACGAGGAATTGCATACGGTCAATGTCGGTGATTCGCGGCTTTATCGTTATCGCAACGGATCACTGCAGCAGCTTTCGCGCGACCAGTCGCTGGTGCAGATGCTGTACGAAGAAGGCTCGATCCAGCATTGGGAAATGGGCACGCACAAGCAGAAGCATATCATCTTCCCCGTGCTGGGAAATGTCGATTCGATGCCGATTTTTGATATTCAGATGCACCATGAGAAGGTGCAGTTCGGAGATATCATGCTGCTTTGCTCGGACGGGCTTTCGGATGTGGTCGGAAGTCTTGAAATTGAGGAGATTCTGGCAAAACCCAAGCCGCTTGTCCGGCGCTTGCAGCTGCTGCGTGAGCTTGCGCAGGAAAACGGCAGCCGTGATAATATTTCCGTCCTTGCGCTGACGAAAATTGCTCCGGAAAAGCGAAAATGATCTGAAATGAATTGCCCCCACGGTTGATAGATCCGTGGGGGCGTTTTTATTTACACGAAAAGCAAGAAAGATCGGCGGTCTGCGGCACGATCAGGCTTACCGCCTGGCGGTGGTTGACAATGTGAACGTGAGAGGAATTCTTCATGTACTCGCCGTCCACCGTCCACGGGACATTGGCACTTTCCAGCAGCTGTATCGTAATGTCCGCGCCTCGCAGACAGATCACCTTCTCCTGTTCGCCGATCTCGTGAATATCACGCAGGAACCGGAAGGTGTCATGCAGATCCAACAGATCGTCAGGACGTTTGATCAGCGTCAGCTCAAAGGTTCCGTCATCAAACAAAAAGTCCGAAATATCGAGAACACCGCCTACGGAGGCACTGTTCGTGACCATGCCGTAGATGAACCGATCGACGATTGTCTGACCGTCGCACGTCACCCGCATCCGGAAATCGCGGAGGTCGCGAAGCTTCGTCGCGGCATTCATGACGTATGCCAGCGGCCCGATCACATTTTTGACATTTTGCGGCGTTTCGTAGGTCACATCTGTGAATGCGCCGAATGCCGCGATGTAGTTGAAATTGCGGTCATTGATCGTACCGGTGTCCACCTTGCGGACAACACCGTCAAGGATCAGGTCGGTCGCCCGGAGAATATCCCGGGGAATGCCGATGCTTCGCGCATAGTCATTCACAGAGCCGCAAGGGATATATCCCAGCGGACACGGCTTATCTGCATGGCTCAGGCCGGTCATGGTTTCGTTGAGCGTGCCGTCGCCGCCGGAACACCAGATCGCGTCATATTCACCGGACTGTGCCGCTTTGGCCGCCATGTAGGTCGCATCCAGCGGCGCCTGTGTGGGATGAACCGTCACCTCGTATCCCGCTCGTGTCATTTTGTTCAGAATGTCTGCGAGATAGTCGCCGATCTCCGCCTTGCCAGCCTGCAGATTGACGATGAAATAGAGTCTTTTCACTCTGATCTCTCCTTTGTCAGCCGCGCCTTGATACGCAGTCCGATAAAACTCAGAATGGCTGCCGCCGCACAAATGCCGATAGCAAGCCAATATCTTCCCTCAGAAAGACTGTCCCCGACCAGCACGGACGCCGCAAGTGACGGCAGACGCGCCAGATTCGAGAGGAGCAGGAAATCCCGTCCGCGAATTTTTGTCAGGGGAACAATGTAGGTCAACAGATCTTTCGGAATGCCGGGAATCAAAAACAGGATAAACACCCATAATTCGAGCTTTTCTTCATCCTGCAAAATTTTCCAGTTCTGGACCTTTTTCTCATCCACAAAGAAATCCACCAGGGGTTTGCCGAACCTTCGCACGAGCAGAAATACGCAAAACGAGCCCAGCACAGCCCCTGCGACTGTTACCAGAAGTCCCAGCCAGCTGCCGAACAACATTCCGCCGACCAGTTCCAGAGGTCCGCCCGGAATGAAGGCGATCACGATCTGCGCTGCCATCAGAAGCATAAATACCAGCGGTGCAAAAATGCCGTAGCCACGAACTTTTTCGCAAATCTGAAGCCTGCCCTCCTCTGTGACAAGGAGCTTTGATATTGGTAGCAGCCAGCGCACACAAACGATCCCAAATACGATCAGCAATATGGCGATCAACGCGATCCTGAGCCATTTTTTGGTTTGCGGTCTCATGCGGCATCCCCTTTCTTGAGTAGATGTGGGGATTACTCCCCACACCCCTCGCAGAACCGTACTTGCGCTATTAACGCATACGGCTCTTCATTTCATATTAAGTCTTGTCTATAAAACAAACTCACATAGATTTTCGGCTCCGGCAATTTGAA
>JAFPXW010000183.1 GCA_017394565.1 Oscillospiraceae bacterium
CGGTCTATGTTGAGCAGGACGGCATTGATCCGTCGCTGTATTTTGAGGACGGCAGGGCGTACTTCATGAGCAATGGCACCGATGACGCCGGTGAACACGGTATTGTGCAGTGCGAGATCGACATTGCCACGGGCAAAAAGCTGTCTCCGGCGAAATGCATCTGGAAGGGAACCGGCGGCCGGTTTCTGGAGAGTCCGCATCTGTATAAAATCGGAAGCTACTACTACCTCATGGCGTCCGAGGGCGGCACGGAGTATGGACATATGGTCGTTTATGCGCGTGGAATGGACAAATTCGGCCCGTTTGAGAGTTATCCCCACAATCCGGTCCTCACCAACCGCGACCTCGGCGGCTACCTTCTGCAAGGCTGTGGTCACGCCGATCTGGTCGAGGATCTGAATGGAAACTGGTGGATGGTGCATCTCGGCTTCCGGCAGCTCAACGAGTGGGTGATGCATCATGTCACCGGGCGTGAGGTTTCCCTCGCACCTGTGACATTCGGCGAGGATGGATGGTTCACGGCTGGCGTGGACGGCACGAACCGGCTTTGGGTTGAGACCGACCGGATCCCGGAAATTGAACAGTCCCGGCTGCCGGAATACACGTTCGCGAATACGAAGATCGGCAGGGAATGGGTGTATATGAAGAACCCACGCCCGGAGTTTTACGATCTCCGCGAAAATACCGTGAAACTGCGCAGCAACGGCATTTCGCTCTCTGATCCGCAGCAGGCACCGACGTTCCTCGGCATCCGTCAGCAGGAGATGAACATGGAGCTTTCTGTCACGGTCAAGGCCGGTGCGCCGGAATCCGGTGTGACCTGCTACATGACGCCGGAGCAGCATTATGAGATCGCTGTGCGCCGGACGGCGGATGGGATCGAGGTGTTCCGTCGGCTCACAATCGGCGATATTTCGGTGGAATTGGACGTGACTAAGCTTCCGGATGAGGATGTGAAGCTCGTGGTCGAGGTAACGAATTTCCTCTACAGCTTCCGCGCGGTGCAGCAGGGAAAGACCTACTTCCTCGGAGGTGGTCAGTCGAAATACCTCTCGACCGAGGTGGCCGGAAACTTCACTGGCGTGATGTTCGGACTCTATGCGCAGGGTGAGGAGCAGGGCGAATTTTCGACATTTTCGGACTTTCGGCTTGTGTCAAACGAAAACTGGTAACGCATCCCATTGCAAAACTCTCTGTCAGTAGCGGCAGGGAGTTTTGTTTTGTCAAAAAAGCCTTGCACTTCCTACGAAAATATGGTATAATAAAAGTAACTATCCGACACAGCAAGGAGGAATTTCCCATGAAGGACGGATTTGTCAAAATCGCTTGCGCGACGCCGGCGCTCAAGGTCGCGGACTGCGAATTCAACACGGAGCAGATCATTTCGCTCGTGCAGGAAGCCCACAAGCGCGGCGTGAAGATCGTCTGCTTTCCGGAGCTTTGCATCACGGGCTACACTTGCGGCGACCTGTTTTTGCAGAGGGCGCTCGTGGATGCGGCGGAGGACAGCCTTTTGCGCATTGCGAAGGAAACCGCGGAGCTTCCGATCATTTCCATTGTAGGACTGCCGTATTTCCACGACAAACTCTATAATTGCGCGGCAGTCGTTTACAAGGGCGGCATCCTCGGCATTGTACCGAAGGTGAATCTGCCCAATTACAGCGAATTTTACGAAGCACGCCATTTTGCACAGGGTAGTGGTGATAGCTACACGTTAGAGATCGGCGGCAAGGATGTCCCGTTCGGCATCGATCAGTCGTTCGCTTGCAATGACCTGCCGGATCTGCATTTTGGCGTGGAGATCTGCGAGGATCTTTGGGTCAGCGAGCCGCCGAGCGTCAAGCTTGCGAAAAACGGCGCAGTCATCATTTTCAATCTGTCCTGCTCTGATGAGATCATTGGCAGGCGGAATATCGCAAGATGCTGGTCAAGGCGAAATCCGGTGAGCTTGTCTGCGCGTATGCCTACGCCGATGCCGGAATCGGCGAATCGACGCAGGATATGGTGTTTGCCGGACATAATCTGATTTGTGAGAACGGTTCTGTCCTTGCGGAGTCCAAGCTCTTTTCCGACGGGCTGATGA
>JAFPXW010000184.1 GCA_017394565.1 Oscillospiraceae bacterium
CAAACAAGCCGTTCCGGTGGTTCGGAACGGCTTATGCGCTGTATGGCTTGCAAGGACGCAGCTTACTCCTCGCCGCCTGCTTCCTCAAACTCGACCGGCAGCGGCGGTGCGGTCAGCTCCTCCGTGGGTACCTGTGCAACGGTCGTCGTGACAGTCTGCGGATGCTCTGCGCCGGTCGTGACAACAGGCTGTGCCTCCGGATCGAGCGTCGCGACCGTTTCGTTCACCGTTGTGGTGGTCTTCGGTACGTTGGTCGTTGCACGCCACAGGCGCGGATCCGTGGTCGCGGAGCCCTTGGTTTCCATAAATTCGTCCAGAGAACGCGAATAACCGCTGACACCTGCGTCCCATGTCGAGAGCGTATGCGGTCCGTCGTGCGTGGTGGTGGCGATGGTCGTCATGGGCGTGGTCGCGGAATACTCCGTGTGACGCGGCGGCTCGACGACGACGGTGGGGGTGTCTACTTTCTTGATCGGAAAAAACATCAGCAGGACAACTGTCACTGCTGTCAGCACTAACAGAACACCGCAGATCACAACCGTGGTCTTGGTCGCTCGTCCGAGATGGTCTGTCCAGCTTGATTTACGCATAAGTGAATCTCCTCTTTTGTCAACACGGCACAAAGCCTCTGACGGGCTTTCCTGTGCGGTATTGCCTTACTTTTTTGAATTTTTCTCTGACATAGTGGATTGTCTGTAGATCCGTCGGTAGGCAGTCGGCGTCATGCCGACGTGGCGCTTGAACTGGCGCATGAAATACACGTCCGTCTCAAAGCCCGACAGCTGCGAGACCGTCGTGATCGGATCGTCTGTGGCTTCCAGCAGGCGCTTGGAGCAGGCGATGCGGCTCGCGATGACGTCCTGCGTGCAGGTCGTGCCGAATGCCGCCAGGTAGATCTTGTGGAAATACGGGCGGCTGATGCCGAGATCGTCGCAGATGTCCTGGATGAACCAGCTTTCCTCCGGGTGCTGATAGATGCGGTGGCGCAGGGCGGTCAGCTTGTCGTAATGCGGCACCTCTGCGGCACGGGTAACGGTGCCGTCCGATGCCTCCAGGATCAGGCACATCAGCAGCTCCAGCGCGTGGATGCCGATCTCCATGCCGGACGGTGTCTGCGCTTCCATCGCGGGCAGCAGGAGCTTCCAGATCTCCTCCACGGCCAGAGGATTGGCAAGCGTGTGTGTTTCGCGCATGGTCAGACCAATCTTGCGCACCTTGTCCAGATAGCGGTCGGAAAAGGTCAGCTGCAGGTACCGGCACGCCGTCGTTCCCTGGGAATTCAGGCGGATCTCGCCTTCCTCAAACGGATGCAGCAGGAAGGTAAACGGCTGCATATAATACTGCCGGTCGTTGATACGCAGGATCGTGCGGACACCGCTCATCAGCAGAAGATACTGATTCTTTTCCTCTGCTGTCAGGAGATATTCGCCCCCGTGATCCTGTTCACCGTAACCTGTCAGCCGAATGTCAGGTGTGATTATCATGTTTCTTTCCCTCTCATTCCTGTTTTAACCATACTCCGGTGAGTATCCATCAATGTGTAATACTATCATACAACTTTTTGAAGGATTTGTCAACCGGATCCGCGGATAATCGTCAACTTATTTTGCAATTTTTTTTAGAGATATTGCTGGATTACGGTATGAGAGACGAAATACTGCGAAAATTTTCCATAGGTACTTGACAGAAGGCAAAAAATCCGTTATGATTAAATAAGAATGAATTTGTCAATAATTGCCAGAAATGAAACCACGAAAGGAGTGAATGACTATGCCATCCGATGCTTTCTTCCGGCTGCCGGACGTCAAACGTGAGCATCTGATCCAGGTATTGCAGGAGGAGATCGAGCGTGCCGGATACGAGGGGTTCTCGATCCCCAATGTCCTGCGGCGGTCGGGGATCTCGCGCGGAAGCTTCTATCAGTATTTCCAGAACAAGGATGAAATATTCCTGTATCTGACATCATGCTACTATCGGGACATTCTACAGTACACCGTGAGGGTGCTCGAGGAGAACGGCGGCGACTTTTTTGACGCGATGGAGCAGAGCTACCGCTATGCGGTGCGGATGCTGCTGTACAAGGAATCCAGCACCTACCGCCGGAATTTATTCTGCAATCCCCATGTTTTTGAACTTTTGTGGAAGCCGGAAAAGCGTTCCGAGGGGCTGTTTGTCTATCTGGATAAGGTCCGTTCCATCGTCGATCGCAGCCGTCTGAATGTGGAGAGCACGGAGGAATTCAACCTTCTGTACGGCATCGTGCAGAGCTCGGCGATGAAAGGGCTCATCAATATCTTCCTGACGCGACAGACGGAGGAGGTGGTGCTGGCGGATTTTCTGAGCCGGCTGGCACTACTGAAAAAGAAATTTGAAAAATAGCAAGCAAACAACCGGAGGCTTCGCA
>JAFPXW010000185.1 GCA_017394565.1 Oscillospiraceae bacterium
CTTTCATTTTGTGCCTGAACCATCCGGGCAAAGATGCCGTTTTGTGCCAATAATTCGTCCGGATTGCCTGATTCCTGCACCACACCGTCTGCTAACACGATGATCTGATCAGCGCCGGATACGGTGCGCATTCTGTGCGCAATGACGATGACGGTTTTGTCTTTGATGAGCCTTGAAAGCGCTGTTTGGATTGCGGTTTCATTCTCGACATCCAGGCTTGCCGACGCTTCGTCAAGCAGAATGATCGGCGCATTTTTGAGGAATGCTCTTGCGATCGAAATGCGCTGGCGCTCGCCGCCGGAGAGCTCGCTGCCATTTTCGCCGATCACGGTATCGTAGCCGTCGGGCAGGCGTGAAACAAATGCATCGCAGTTGGCAAGTCGGGCAGCTTCCATGATCTCTTCATCGGTCGCATCCTGTCTGCCAATGCGGATATTGTCCTTGATGCTCTGGTTGAACAGCGTCACATCCTGAAATACGATGGAAAAAGCTGAGAACAGCGTCTCCGGATCCACCCCGGAAATATCCATTCCGCCGAGTGTGATGGTTCCGCCGGTCACATCCCAGAATCGCGCTGCAAGGCGTGAAACCGTAGTTTTTCCGCCGCCGGAGGGCCCGATCAGCGCTGTGACCTCGCCCTGCTTGGCGGTGAACGAAACGTCTCGAAGCACCGTCGTGTCATCGTGATAGGAAAACGCCACATGGTCGAAGGTGATGTCGTATCCCTGATTCGTCATCTGCTCCGTGCCGGTCTGGATCTCATGCGACAGCACCTCATCGAGACGCTCACACTGCACTGTCGTCGCAATGATCGCAGCGAAGTTTTGCAGTGTGATCTGCATCGGGTCATAGAGGCGGGAAACAAGCATCAGGAACATGAAAAATGTGAGCAAGGTGATCTCGCCGGATGCCAGCAAGGAACCGCCGACGACCGCAGTCGTTGCAATGCCGAACTTCAGAATGACCGCGCCTGCATTCACGCAGACCGCCAGTTTCAGTTCCGTAAAAATCGCTTGTTTTTCAACGTTTTTGATCTTCCTGTCAAGCTTCTCCATATACGCATCCTGTGCATTGTTTGCCCGCAGATCACGCACGGTTTCAAGGCATTCCTGAATGCCGTCAGCAAGCTCCATTTTGACAGCAGCATTCTTTCGGGAGGCAGTTTTCTGGTATTTTGCCGAGCCCCAGACCGTAAGAAAAGCAGCCGGGATCACCCAGAAGCTCGCCAGCGCGATGCGCCAGTCAAAGAAGATGAACATGCTCACGCCGACCAGCGCTGTCGAGATCAGAGCGCCGATGAGCTCCGGAATCCAGTGGCTCGACGCGGTCTCGATCTGTGCGCAGTCGCTCATGATCGTTGTGGTCAGGTCGGCGATATCTTTCTTTCCGAAATACGACAGCGGCAGCTTTCGCAGGCGCTCGGCAAGTGCCGTTCTGCGCACGCCGCTTTCCTTGTAGGTCGAGAGAAATGTCGCGTTGTACTGGATGAAATTTGTCAGCACGATCAGCACCAGAATGATGATGGACGCGATCACATAAAATGGGATCCTGTTCGTTGTCAATGTGTTTTCCAGCAGGTCTTTGATGAGCAGGTAGAGCACGGTTGCCGGCATCATCAGGACAATATTCGTGACGGTGACGCTTACGCACGCCTTTGCCATATCCACCGCGCCCTCGTGCGACAGCGCGAATTTGTGCTGCAAATACGGGATGATTTTCATGTTATGCACCTACCTTCCAGTTGATCGAGCGCGTATAATCCTCAAACATCTGCCGATAAATACCGCCGCGCTCCATGAGCTTCTGATGTGTACCGCTCTCGCAGATCCTGCCGTCCTTCAAGACATAAATGCAGTCGGTGTTGACGACCGTACTCAGCCGGTGCGCGATCATGATGACGGTTTTGCCCTTGGCAAGCTCTGCAAATGCCGCCTGCACTTTGGTTTCGTTGTCAGGATCGGCAAATGCAGTTGCTTCGTCAAGAATCAGGATCGGCGCGTTTTTTAAGATCGCACGGGCAATGGCAATGCGCTGCTGCTCGCCGCCGGAGAGATAAGTTCCCTTTGCACCGATGACCGTATGGATTCCGTCCGGCAGCTTTTCGATAATATCCATGCACTGCGCCGCTTTGAGCGCATCCAAGACCTCCGCCTCCGTTGCATCCGGATGCGAGAGCCGCACATTGTCGAGGATAGAGGTTTTCAGGAGCTTACTGTCCTGAAAGACGAAGGAAACCTGCTCCATCAAATCCTTCTGCGGGATATTCCGGATATCTGCACCGCCGATTTTGATGCTGCCCTCCGTCACATCAAAGAACCGTGCGATCAGTTCTGCGGTCGTCGTTTTTCCGCCGCCGGACGGCCCCACCAGCGCGATGTGGTCGCCGGCATGGA
>JAFPXW010000186.1 GCA_017394565.1 Oscillospiraceae bacterium
AATTTTGGTTGCGCCTTGCGGCGCGGAATGAAATTAGTCATGCAGTTACAAAAAGCCATCGGTATGGGATACGCTCCCTTATCCGAGCATATTTTGCTTTTTAAGAAACCATTATTGAAAACCGTCCGCGACAGCGGACACATTCAATTCCTCATTCCTAACTCCTCATTCAATTTGACATTTTCCCCGATCTGTGCTATAATAAAACTATCTAAACCCAAATCAAGAAAGGAACCATTCCCATGGCTAATATTGTTACTCGTTTTGCCCCGTCACCGACGGGATTCATGCACATCGGAAACCTGCGTACTGCGCTGTATTCCTACCTGCTCGCGAAGTCCCAGGGCGGCAAGTTCATCCTGCGCATCGAGGACACCGATCAGGTGCGTCTGGTCGAGGGCGCGACCGATGTCATCATCAGTACCCTCAAGCAGACCGGCATCGACTACGACGAAGGCCCCGGCGTGGGCGGCGAGCATGGCCCCTATGTGCAGTCTGAGCGCCTGCCGATCTACAAGGAATATGCCGAGAAACTCGTGAAGTCCGGCCATGCGTACTATTGCTTCTGCACGCAGGAACGTCTGGATTCCCTCAAGGACGAGAACGGCATCGGCGGCTACGACGGTCACTGCCGGAATCTCTCGCAGGAGGAAATTGACCGGAATCTCGCCGAGGGCAAGCCGTTTGTCATCCGCCAGAGAATGCCCGACGAGGGCAGCACCTCCTATGTGGACGAGGTCTACGGCGAAGTCACCATCGAGAATTCCGAGCTGCGCGACCAGATCATGATCAAGGCAGACGGCTTCCCGACGTATAATTTCTGCCATGTGGTCGACGATCACCTCATGGGCGTCACCCACGTTGTCCGCGGCAACGAGTACCTGACCTCCACCCCGAAATACTGCCTGCTGTACGATGCATTCGGCTGGGAGCGTCCGCATTATGTGCATCTGCCGCTGCTGATGGGCAAGGACGCCGAGGGCAATGTCTCCAAGCTCTCCAAGCGCCACGGTGCGGTTTCCTTCCAGGATCTCGTGAATGACGGCTACCTGCCGGAGGCGATCGTGAACTACATCGCACTGCTGGGCTGGGCGCCGAAGGACACGCAGGAATTCTTCACAATGGACGAACTGAAGGCGAATTTCGGTCTGGACGGACTGTCGAAGTCGCCGGCGGTATTCGATTACGAGAAGCTGCGCTGGTTCAATTCCGAGTATATCAAGAAGCTCCCCGACGCAGACTATAACGAGAAGGCACTGCCCATCCTGCGCGAGCTCTGCCCGGACTTTATCAACATCGAAAAGCTCGCGTCCCTTCTTCACACCCGAATTTCCGCATTCTGCGAGATCCGCGAGCAGGTGCAGTTCGTGGTGAACCGTCTGGAGATGACGAGCGACCTCTACACCAACAAGAAGAACAAGACCACCCCGGAGCTTTGCAAGACGATTCTGGAGGAGACACTGCCCCTGCTGGAGGGCGTGGAGAACTGGGACAACGACACGCTCTTTGCACTCCTCAAGCAGTACGCCGCCGACACCGAGCGCAAGGCAGGCGCTGTGATGTGGGCGATCCGCGTTGCCATCGCACGCCAGAGCGTGACACCGGGCGGCGCGACCGAGCTGATGGAGGTCTTCGGCAAGGACGAGAGCATCGACCGCATCCGGCAGGCGATCGCAGAGCTGTAATTTCACCGACCAGAACCTGACCGAAAGGAGAGACCACTATGACCGCAGTACCGAAACCGCAGTATTACACAGCTGAGGAATATTTCGCGCTCCCCGACGCACCGGAGGGCGTGATCACCGAGCTGCACGAGGGCGAGATCGTGGCACTGGCACGACCGACAAGAATGCATCAGCGCATTGCATCCAGACTATTTGCGCAAATCGACAGCTTCATCCGATCAAATCACGGGCGCTGTTCCGTAGATCAGGAGATCGACGTGAAACTCACAGAGGACACTGTAGTCGTTCCGGATGTATCCGTGACCTGCGACCCGTCCAAACTCGACGAAAAGCGCTGCAACGGCGCCCCCGACTGGGTAGTGGAGATCCTCTCCACGAACCGCAGCAACGACCTGATCGAGAAGCTTGCGCTGTACCAGAAAGCCGGTGTGCGCGAATACTGGATCGTCGATCCGAAAAGCGAAAAAACGCTGGTCTATTTCTTCGAGAGAAGCGACCTGCCGGATATTTACACTTTCGATACCCCCATCCCGGTCGGCATCTATGACAAGGCGCTGAGTATCCGCATTGCCGATCTGCTGGCGTAATTTGTAAGATTTTCAGAAAGGAGAGATCCCCATGACCGCAGTACCGAAACCGCAGTATTATACTGCCGAGGAATATTTCGCGCTCACGCCCGAATCGAATCAGCACACCGAGCTTCGCGAGGGTGAGATCGTGTATCTCGCAGCCCCCACGCAGCAGCATCAGGAAATCGCAGGCGGTGTTTACGCCGACATCCGCGCCTATATCCGGAGCAAGGGCGGTGCCTGCCGCGTCGTGATCGCGCCCTTTGATGTCAGGCTGAATGAATACAATGTGGTACAGCCCGATGTTCTGGTCGTATGCGATCCGGAGAAACTCGACGGCAAGCGCTGCAACGGCGCACCGGACTGGATCGTGGAAGTCCTCTCCACGAACCGGAGTGATGACCTGATCGACAAGCTGGGATTGTACCAGAAAGCCGGTGTGCGCGAATACTGGATCGTCGATCCGAAAAGCGAGAAAACGCTGGTCTATTTCTTCGAGAGAAGCGACCTGCCGGATATTTACACATTCGATACGCCCATCCCAGTCGGCATTTATGACAAGGCGCTGAGCATCCGCGTGGCGGACTTGCTGGAATAAAACAGGATCCCGGCTTCACATCATGCGAGGCCGGGATTTTTTTGCGAAAACGGTTCCCACTTTGCGTGTCCTTTCCGATTTAGTATCACAGAAAGGGGGAAAGCCTATGAACGAGAACGAACGCCGTGCGGTATTCCGGCAGTATTACAAGCTGGTCTACACCATCGTGGCAGGGCGCTTGCGGAGCGTCGGGCGGCACGAGGACATTGAGGAATGCGTCAGCGACGTGTTTGCCGAGGTGTTCTGCAAGCTTGGAACTTACGAAGGGGAGCTGAAATCCTGCATCCGCATGGTCGCACAGCGGCGGGCGATCGACCGGTTCCGGCAGCTCGCAGCCCGTGCAGGACGGGATGTCCCCATGGAGGAAATGACCGAAATTCCGTCAGATACGACAACTGCCGAGGATGCCGAGCGCAGGGAAGTGCAGACCATTCTGCTGGAATGCATCCGCGCCCTCGGTGAACCGGATACGACCATCATCCTGCAAATGTACTGGTTCGGAGCGCGGTCGCCGCAGATCGCCAAAGGGCTTGGCATCACGCCGTCTGCCGTCCGCAAACGCGCGAACAGGGCGCTGGGGAAGCTCCGGACTATGCTGAAATCACGCGGTATCGAGGAGGGAACGCTATGAAACATTGGAAACATCTGGGCATTCCGGACGAGAAGCTCACCGAGGAGCTGTCCGGCTACGCACCGGGCGATACGGACACGATGGAGCGCATTTTTGCAAAGAGCGAAGCCAAATTCCACAAGATGCAGGACACCCCTGCCGAGGAGGAAACGTACAAGGTCGAGCGCGATCAGCCGCGTTATATCCGGCGTGTCATGGCTGGACTTGCGGCGTGTGCGGTCGTGGGGATCGGCGGCTGGGGACTCTGGAAGCTTTCTCAGCATACGCCGCATACGCCGCCCACGACAGTGCCGATCTCGCCGGAACAGAGCGTGGATACCGGCGCAGCGCTTCTGGAAAAATGGGATAGATGCACACCCGTATTCCATTTGCAGTACACCGGAGAGCAGGCGGAAGTCGCAGAGCCGAAGCGCTTACAATTCCGTGACATCCTCGCTCGTCAGGACTGGACGGAGGTCACGCCGCAGGAGGAATGGGGGGATGCGGCGCGTCCGGATACCGTCCCGATGCCGGAAACGGCAGTGCAGGACACAGTTTCAGTGGATCTGGACGAGGACAGGCTGTTCATCACGAAGGACGGCAAGGTGAGCTGGTACGACATTTATGACGGCGATCAGGTGCATCTGCATCTCTACCGGATCTCTGCCGAGGATGCACAGCGGCTTTATGATCTGGTGTATGGGAGCGATTCGACAGCGCCATTCCTGGAAGCCATCGACGCAGCACTTGCAAACGGCTATGATCTCCAGTTTTACGGGAATTCCGATGAGGAAGGCTATCCGGTGCTGAGTGATACGCAGATCAACCAGTTCCGCGCCCTGATGGACACGGTCGACTGGACGGAGACCGAGGGGCAGAATACAGAGAATGACTGCATCAAGCTCGTGATTCCGGCAGAAAATGCAGAGAACTACCAGACGGTGTATTTCTATCCGGAGTGGATCTATTACAGCGAATCGCCGGCATCCAGTTTCTTGCACATTTATGCCGCACCGGAGGGACTGTATGACGCACTCCGAACGACGATATTTACGGAAAACGTGACGGCTGTACCGGAAACTGTCAGCATCACCCTCACCGCCCAGAACGTCACCCCTGACGGCTTGACGCTCGTCCTCGACACGACGGAACCCATCCCTGCGGATACGATCCTGTACGGCAAGGAGTTCTCCCTCTGGGAGCTGAAAGACGACGAGTGGGTGCGTGTACCGCAGTTCAATGAGGACGCGGCCTTCACCTCCGAGGGATACCCGTTCACACAGCGCACGGAGCTTGCCGTCGACTGGAACTGGATCTACGGCACGCTTTCGCAGGGACACTACCGCATCGGCAAGCACTTCACCGACAGCCGCCGGACAGGGGACAGCACGGATTACGAGCTGTATGCGGAATTTGACATCACGCCCGAAATGGCAGGCACACCCGTGGGCGAACTGCCGTTTTCGATCAATCAGTTCCGGAATGACCTCATGTTCATGATGGTGCCTGCCTATGCGCCGAATCTGTTTTCCGTGACCGGATTGCAGGAGAGGCTGGCGGATGCGATGGAGCGCTCGGTCTGGATCGAAGCAGAGCCGACGCTCAGGGACGGTGAATCCGCGCTCCTGTATGTCTGCGGCGTCAAAAAAGGAAAGCATTACGCGCTTGAATTCGATCATCTGGGCTATGTATATGTGCATTTCGGGGACGGCGAAACGACCGCCGACTGCACGCCGACGAAGTGCTACCGCATTTCCGCGGAACTGACGCTTGCCGCGCAGCAGCTCGCTTCCAAGCCGACAACGGAAGCTAAGAACGGCTTGGATCCCACCAAGGGGATGTTCCATTACGAACCGCAGGGCGGCAATGCCGTCAATGAGGTCTGGGAGCAGATGGATGACATGGCACAGCAGGCAGATATGTCCGCTTATGAGGAAGTCATCCGCGACCACAACCAGCGCCATGGCGACCACGTCAGCCTGCTGACACGGGAGGAATGTGAGGAGCTTGGGATTTCCTACTTCTATTACCTCTGGGAGATCACGCGCAAGACATCGTAGGAATATGGCGAATCTCTGGAACAGACATGGCAGGACACCAACAATCGGTAAACTCTGAACGTTTTCCATCATTAGTAACAAAAAGAAATAACCGCCCTGAAGCTACCAACTAAAGGCGGTTATTTCTTTAACCAATTTACAGGGAGCAGCCGCTTACGGTGTGCTCTTGTATTTTTATGATACCACGGTTTCGCCCGAATGTCAAGAGCCGGCTCGTGATCTTGACGGAAATCAATTTTGGGGGTTCTGTTAAGAGAACAGGCACATTTCTTTCCCCCCACCCCCAACCCCCTGCTCTGCATAAGCGATCAGCTGCGCTCGTTCCTCGCTGGCTGCCTGCTTATCCCCAGGGAGGGGGCTATTTATGGAGGGTGCTGCGCACCCTCCACCCGCTTGCCTTGAACATTTTATACAACATCTGCATGGATTCTCTTAAAAATTGATTTCCGTGCAGTAGGGCATCACCCTCTTGCCAATCCCGAAAAAATGTGATATAATAAGTACCGAGATCAAACACTGGAGGTCGCCTATGTCCTATATCACACCCGAAATGCTCGAATTTCTCGCAGGTATCCGTGCAAATAATTCCAAGGAATGGTTCGAGCCGCGCAAGCCGTTTTACCAGGAACACGTCTACGAGCCGCTGAAAAGCCTCGGTGCTGCGCTGTTTGCGCCGTATGCGGAGCGCGGTGACATGATGCATAAAGTCGCGCGGATCTACAAGGACGCGAATTTTCCGCCGTTTCTCCACTACCGTGACACCATGTGGATCTATGTCCGGCATGAGGCGATGTACTGGAGTCAGACACCGACGCTCTTTTTCGAGGTTTCACCGGAGGGAGCGCGGTTCGGCTTCCGCATTGCAAGCCCGAAGCCGGCGCTGATGGCATATTTCCGCGAACAGCTTTCGGAGGATCCGGAGGAATTCTTCCAGCTCGAACGCGACCTTGCCAAATATGATATTTCCATCACGGGCGACGAATACAAGCGTCCGAAGCCCTGCAAGGATGAGCGTTTGCTGCCGTATTTCAAGAAGAAAAGCCTTGCTGCGGAAGTCGCGCTTCCGGCAGGGGAGGAGCTGTTCGGTGAGGGGCTTCTGCCGCGTGTGCAGGAGGTGTTTGCGCAGGTCTTTCCGCTGCACGAGTATGTGCAGGGCCTGCTGACGGAATTTGAACTCTCGCAGGTCATCGAGGAAGTGAAAACCCTCGATGCGCAGGATGAACCGTTCATGAAAAAAGCGCCGACGCAGGAGTTTATGTGGTGAAAAAAGCCTGAACGCAGTTGAGAAAACTGTGTTCAGGCTTTTTTATACTAATCTCTGACCGGTTCGATGAAAAGATTTGCCGATAGGCGTTCGCTGCGATAGGAAAGCGAGCGCAGGCGGGCTGTCGCCCGACAAGGTCGTTTGACGACGCGCAGCGGACGGATAGCGGTAAAGATTTTCATTGGTTCGGTTAGAGATTAGTATTATATGAGTTAATCCACAGATTTGAGCGATTCTGCCATATTGATCCGGTCGAGCTTGAGGCCCATGACGAGGTTGACCAGCAGATTGAATCCGAACGTCAGCAGCACCGACCACACAAAACTCAGCGGCAGGATCTGCACCTTGAAGGAAACCAGATCCACAATGATCTGCGAGATCACAAACCGGTGCAGGAGGACACCAAGTCCCAGACCTGCGAGGATGCCAAATGCCGTCAGAACGAGATTTTCACGCAGAACATAAGCCTCCGTTTCCGACCGGAAGAAGCCAAGCACCTTGATCGTGGCGATCTCGCGGATGCGTTCGGTGATGTTGATGTTGGTCAGGTTGTAAAGCACGATGAACGCCAGTCCTGCCGCACACGCAATGACCAGCAGTACGATGTAGTCGAGCGAACTCATCATCTTCGCCATGCGTGTCTGAAGCTCCTCAAACAGCGTCACATTCGTCACATCGTCGGAACGGGATAGCGCCGCCTGGATCTGGTAGCTGTCCGCATCCGGCGCAAAATTCAGATACGCACCGTTGAGAGAGGGCGTTTCGCCAAGCTGTCCGCGCAGCGTTTCCGGCGTGAGGAGAACGTAATTATAAACGTGATTCTCAAAAATGCCGGTGACCTTGACATGAACTTCCTGCATCTCCTCATTGCGCAGCGTGATCGTGTCTCCAAGCTGGACATTGAAGCGGTCGTGGATGGAATTGCTGATGTAAGCCTCGTTGTTCGCAGGGAACGTCAGCGGCTCGCCGTCCATCGTATGCAGGTGCATATAATGGCTGAAATCCGCCGTTTCAAACGGAACGATGAGATTCATTCCCTTGGTTTTGTCCTTGGTCACGAGGTCGAGCGTGGTCTGGTGGAGGAGGAGATATTCGTCCGTGAGTTCCTCCATCTGCGCTTCCAGCTTCGCCGGAAGCTTGCTGCCAAGACCGTTTTTGAACGACATCTGTGCATCCGCCACAACGATCTCGTTGTACTGCACTTGCGCAAAATCCGAGACCGAATCGCGCAGACCAAATCCCGTGACCAGCAGCGCCGTACAGCCGCCGATGCCGACGATCATCATGAAAAATCTGCCCTTGTAGCGGAAGATATTGCGGATGGAAACCTTGTGCAGGAATTTCAGGCGATTCCACAGGAACGGGAGATATTCGAGAAAGATGCGCTTTCCGGCTTTCGGTGCTTTCGGACGCATCAGACCTGCCGCCGTGGTGTTCAGCTCGATGCGGCACGAGAGCCACGTCGTTCCGATGGAGCAGAGCAGCGAGGCCGCCAGTGCCAGAACCGCCATCAGCGGATCAAAGACATACACCAGCTTCAGCGGGATGTACATGAGCTGGTACGACATCCAGATGACGGACGGGAACAATACCGAGCCGACCGAAAATCCCAGCACACAGCCAATGACAGCCGCACTTCCGGCGTAGAAAGCGAACTTTCCCATGATCCTGCCCTCGGAGTAGCCGAGCGCTTTGAGCGTGCCGATCTGGGTGCGCTGTTCCTCGACCATGCGGCTCATGGTCGTCATGCAGACCAGTGCGGCAACGAGGATGAAGAACAGCGGAAAGACTCGCGCGACCTGTTCCACGATCTCCGAATCGCTCTCGAAGCAGGCGTATCCGATGTTGGTGCTGCGGTCGAGAACGAACGTGTCCGGATGCGCAATATCCGCGATCTCCTGTTCGGCTTCCGCAATGTCCGCCTCCGCATCGGCGATCTTCTCGTCGAATTCCGCACGGCCGTCGAGGTATTCCTTCCAGCCGTCCTCGTATTCCCGGACGCCGTCCTCATATTCCTGTTTACCGTCCTCGTACTTCTGAAGTCCGTCCTCGTATTCCTGCCTGACGTTTTCGTAATCGAGCAGGCCCTGTTCATATTTCGCCTTGCCGTCCGCGAGCTGTTTCACGGAATCCTCATAGGTGCGCAAGCCGTCATTGTAAGCCGCAAGCCCCTGTTCATATTCCGCACGGCCCGTTGCAAGCTGTGCGCGTCCGGCATCAATGACGGCCTGTTGTGCCGCAAGCTCCTGCCGTCCCGAGCCGATCTGCGCTCTGGCGGCACCGATCTGCGCCCGTCCTTCGGCAATGGCTGCAAGTCCGCCGCGGATCTGTTCCTGCTGCTCGGGAGGGAGCATTTCGAGATAGGGCAGGGAATCGTTCAGTTCCGCTTCCTGCGCATCCAATTGCTGTTCCTGTGTCAAAAGCAGGGATTCCTGGCTGTCCACTTCCGCACGCGCCGCATCGAGCTGTGCCTGCCCTGCGTTCAGCTGCGCTTCGCTGTCGGCAAGCGTCTGTGCGGCGGCATCCAGCTGGGCTTTGGAATCGTCGAGTGTTTTCTTGCCGTCGTCCAGCTGTGCCTGCCCGTCTTCGAGTTCTTTGGCGGCGTCTTCGAGTTCCTTGGCGGCATCCTCAAGCTGACGTTTCGCGTCGTTGAGCTGTTCCTCCGCATCCGCAAGTTCTTTCGCAGCATCAGCCAGTTCGCGCTTGCCGTCGCCGAGTTCACGGATGGCATCGTGGAGTTCAGAGAGTCCCTCGGCGCGTTTTTCTTCGAGTTCGTCCCTGCCGTCCTGCAATTCCTCCTCGGCTTCGCGCACAATGCGGTCATAACGCGCATCGGCTTGTTCCTGCGTGAGTTCTTCCCAGAATGTCTGACGATCGTCCATTGCGTTTTTGTAAGCCTTGGAATAGATCATGTCATCCTGATCGAACCGCACGAAGATCTCCGAGTAGTAATCCAGATCATACGCATCCGGCGGAAGATACAGATACCCCGAAACAGAGCCGTTTCCGAGAGAAGTTGTACCGCGCTCAAAATTCAGATAATAGCTCGAATGTGCCGCACCGACGATGGTGTAGGCATCATGCAGGAAGGAATCCTTCGTGTCGTCCTCATTCTGATCGGAGATGTAGATCTTGTCGCCGATGGACAGTCCCAGTCCCATGCCTGCGTCGATGATGCATTCATCCGACGCTTCCGGCATCCGCCCTTCCGTGAGTTCGAGGAGATTGATATTTTGCAGGATGGTGTGCGTCTTGAATGTGAATTCATGTTCCGCGTCATCAACGCACAGCACGTCGATCGTGTGCGAGCCTTCTGCCGCACGGACATCCGGTTGGGAACGGAAGGCTTCGAGATTGGCTTCCTCCCAGCCGAGGGTGGAGATCAGGCGATAGTCGAAAAACTGCTTCTCCTGCAAAAAGTTGTTGACCGTGTGTTTCATGGCAGGTGTCGTTCCGCGAACGCCGGTGAAGAATCCCACACCGAGCGCAATGATGGATAAGATCGCCAGAAACCGCCCGAAGGAGCCCTTGATCTCACGCAGCGTCGTGCGCCGCAGCATACTGTATCTCATAGCCGCACCTTACCATTCAATGTCCGCCACATCGACGATGTTGTCGTTGAGCCGCATACTTTCGATCGTGCCGCTTTTGACGGTGATGATGCGGTCGGCCATGGCGGCGAGTGCGGAATTGTGGGTGATGACGACGACGGTCATGCCTTTCTTGCGGCAGGTGTCCTGCAGGAGCGCGAGGACGGATTTACCGGTGTTGTAGTCCAGCGCACCGGTCGGCTCATCGCAAAGCAGCAGCTTCGGATTCTTGGCAAGCGCACGCGCGATGGCGACACGCTGCTGTTCACCGCCGGAGAGCTGGGCAGGGAAGTTTTTCATGCGTTCCCCCAGCCCGACCTGCCGCAGAACGGTTTCCGCATCGAGGGGATCACGGCAGATCTGTGCCGCGAGTTCGACATTTTCCTTTGCAGTCAGGTTCTGCACCAGATTGTAGAACTGGAACACGAACCCGACATCGTACCGCCGGTATGCGGTGAGCTGTTTTTTGTTGTAGGAGGAAATTTCCGTCCCGTCCAGCCATGCGCTGCCGGATGTGAGGGTATCCATGCCGCCCAGAATGTTGAGGATGGTCGTCTTTCCGGCACCGGATGCGCCGACAATGACGCAGAATTCCCCTTTCCCGATCTCAAAGCTGACATCATGCAGCGCCTCGATCTCCAGCTCGCCCGTCTTGTAGACTTTCCGGACGTTCTGGAATTCCACAAACGTACTCATAACACGATTCCTTTCTGTTATTTCTGTAACCTGTCTCTTTCTCTACAAATTGCACGAATAGCATCATTATACCACAATTGATAGGAGAAATCAACGCTTTTCTATGAACAAAGCAAAAGCGATCCGCGTATCCATTGACTTTCGTATCAGGATTTGCTATAATAAAGTTAACATTGATGAACATTTGAGAAGATGATGAATGGGGAGAGAATCAAATGAGGGGAAGGATTACATATGGTCATCTATATGCTGGGCTGGCACTGGAGACATCCGTCCGACCTTGCGATCGAACGACCGAACGGGCATTTCGGGATGCAGATCCTGCTGGTGCAGTCGAAAGCACGCATCAGAATGGGGGAGCAGGAGTACCGCGTGGAACCGAATACCGTTTTTCTCATCAAAAGCTGTATGCCGCACTGCATCTATGCTGACGGCGAGGAATACTGCGATGACTGGGTGCGTTTCAGCGTGGAACAGGAGGATCATGCGCTCATCGACAGTCTGGGCGAGGTCTGGAATGTCCCGATCCGCTTGCAGGACAACAGCGTTTCTGACCTGATCCGTGCGAGTGAAGCCATTTTCCGGACGGACGCGCTGAACAAGCAGGAGGCACTGCATCATGTCATGAAGGCGATCCTTTTGCACATCCGGAGTCAGTTCGCACCACAGCCGAATGTGCCGCATACGCATTACGACAATGACCTCGAACGGCTGCGGCGTGATATTTTCTCGAATCCGGCACGGGACTGGAGTATCCCGGAAATTGCCGAATCACTGGGACTTTCCGAATCACATTTCCGGCGGCTCTACAAGAACCGCTACGGCATTTCCTGCACGAAGGATGTCTGGACGAGCCGCATGGAATACGCCAAGCAGCTGCTCCTGACGACGGAACTGTCCGCCAACGAGATCGCTGACAAATGCGGCTATCAGAGTTATGAGCATTTTTCGCGCTCATTCGTCAAATACGCCTGCGTTTCGCCGATCCGTTACCGCACGGAACATAAACAATAAACAGGCATTTCGCAAAGAACGAACCCCTGTCCGGTGAAATTCCCATCGGACAGGGGTTCGTTTTGGATCAGTCGGAAACTGCCATGGCTTGCTTCATCTGCGCCTTGTCAGCGTACATGATGGCATCGGCATTTTTGAACACTTCGTCAAAATCGCGGTCTTTCCGGAATTCGTCATACCCGATGGCGACGCTGTAGCCCTTGTGTTCCACGGACTGTTTGAATCTCTCGCAAAGCTCCTGCACCTGTGCTTCGGTCGAATCGGGATAGAGGATCTCGAATTCATCACCGCCCATGCGGTAGAAACGGCATTTCGACGGGAGGATTTCCCACGCCGTCTGCGAAACCGACAGCAGCGCCAGGTCACCGGCATCGTGTCCGTAATTGTCATTGAGCTGCTTCAGGCCGTTTAAGTCGAGCGAGATCACAAACATCTGACGGCGCTGGAGATTCTGGATGTCCTTATAAAAGGAATGGCGGTTGAGGGCATTGGTCAGGGCATCACGGGAGAGCGTCTGCGTGGCATAGAACAGGAAGTAGAAAATACACGACAGCACCGCCATACCGCTGACGAGAAACCGGAATCCGAGGACGGTGTTCAGGATGACGGCAGCGATGATGCCGATACTCAAAAGCGTCAGGAATACGCTCTCACTGCGGTTGCCGAGCCGGTATTTGCGCAGGGACGTCCAGAGCAGAAGCGCGATATACAGCGCACTCAGGTAGTAGGGAACGGGAGAGAGCTTTCCGAGATGCGAGACACCGCTTTCGTCATACCAGAATATGCAGCCGTTGAAAATGCTGATGAAACACAGCAGGGCATTGACCGCGGCAAGTGCCAGCAGAACACGTTGTGTGCGTTTGTGGATCGTTTCGGTCATCAGAATGAACGGCAGAACGACCGGCCCGCTGATGGAATAGCTGATCGCATTGAAAATGCTGGAGAGCAGCATATGGGAGTTGTTCCCCTCAAACGTGTAGACCACGGCATTGCTGATGAGCATCAGGAGGGAGATGATACCGGACAGGAAGAAAACTTTTCTGCGCTGCCTGCTCAGGGTAGAATTGAACGTGATGAATGTTAAAAGGATCAGGTTCGCGATAAAGATCAGGTAGCTGTCCTGCACGACTTCGCGAAATGGCATACTTGTCACCCCTATCGTATGATAGTTATTACTATTATATCATACGACAGGCGTGCTTGCAAGAGATTCTATGAAATATTCACAGATTATTCAGAACAAAGAGTTACGCAAGCTCCGACAGATACAGCGAGCAGCGGCTCTGGATGGCATCCGCAGCCTGCTGGGAGGTGCAGTCGCCGTTAAAGTATTTCTGCGCTTCCTCCAGAATGATGTACGAGATATTGATATCAGAATTGTCGTACATCCGGACATTCTCGAAATACTGGAGGAAGGTTTCCGCTTCCTGTTCATTCATGTTGCCGAGGTCACGGTTTGCACCGCGCGTGGCGGCGAGGATCGCATTTTCGAGCGGTTCGCGCATGACAGGGAAGGAGTTCGCTTCCCAGTTCCACGAATCCATGCACATCTTGCTCTGCTTGGGCTTGCTGAGCTGATCCATGATGAAATCCCACACAGGCTCCTGCATATTCGATTGTGCGGTGAGGGAGATGGTGTACTTCATGTAGTACATACCGCCGTTGCCGGTGCCGGTTTCGGGGTAGCCGACGAGGGTTACGTCCTCGCGGCGGAAATCACCGTAATGCGCCTCATGGTACTGGATGGGCTTGATGTAATCCTGCCGTGCAAGCAGGATCTTGCCTTCGGAATAGCCGAGAGCATAGTTTTGCAGCTCGTCCTCTGTTATGACCTGCGTCCATTCCGAATCTGCTTCGTCATACGGCGGCACACTTTTGGCAAGCTCCAGAATTTTCACGAATGTCGGCGAGTTGAACGAACAGCTCATATCCTGCTCGTTGATGAAGGCATTCTGTGCTTTCAGCGCAAACAGATCCAGATAGGTATCGCGGTTATCCCATGCGTAGCCGAAAATTGCTGTTCCCTCCGGACGGTTTTCGAGCATTTCGATGTATTCGTCCACATTTCGTCCCTGCTGTTCGCCGACGAGGTCTGTTTTGCCAAGGACGGTTTCGAGGTGGAAGCTGAACCCGATGCGTTCGAGCCGGTCGCCGGTTTTCAGACCGTCGAGAAAATTCATGTAGTACAGGCTCTCATCGAATCGCTCATCCGCCGCCAGCATCGGCGCAAAGTCCGCGAACAAGCCCTTATTCGAGAGCGAACGGGAGGGCAGATCGTCCATGCAGACAATGTCGGGGACAGTGCCGGAGAGCAGGTCGGATTTGAACTGCTCGATGGCAGGGGTGTAGTTGATGTATGGATCGCGCCATTCGTTGGCAGCGTCTTTGATCTCTTGCTGGATCTCCGGCGAGAGGTTGTCCATGTCTTCCAGCATCTCCTTGCCGTAATCCTTCATGACGATGCGGTAGGCGGACTGCGACTGGTTATATTTCGTAACATCCTGTACCAGCCGCTTGTCGAGCGCCACGCCGGCAAGGGAAATGCACTGGATGGAGGCAAGCTCCTCCTCCGTGCGTTTTTTCAGGCGGTAGTAGCAGGAATTGTTGGAAAGACTTTCGATGTAATTGACGATGAATGAGCCGTCGCGCAAAGCGAAACACCGCCACACATCGTCCGGCAGATCGGAGTTCCAGTAGTCCACGACCAGCTCCGATGTACCGTCCGCACGCATCCCGTAAATGCCGTTTTCGACGCTGTAGTACAGCTCATAGTCACCGTTTCCGTTCATGATGTCCCTGATGCCGACGGCTTTCAGTTCGCCGATCTCCTCCATCTGCATCGTGTCGGCGTTGAGCCGCTGGATGGTGGCGTATCCGGCATCGTTGGTGTACTTGCCATAGAGCGTGCCGGATGCACCGCAGACAAATGCGTCCGGATTGATGCCGCTTTTGATCTCGCCTTTGAGGTGGAAATTGGGATCGAGCAGGTAGTAGCCATAGTATCCCTCATCGTCACTGCTGATGACCGCCCAGTTCCCGTCGCCGTCCTGCACGAACGAACTGCTGACAGGCACTTCATCGGGCATGGCGAAGCTTTCGGAGAGTTTCAGATTCTGGTCGAAAACTTCAACCGTTCGGGTTTTGTAATCGATCACATCGTGACCGCCTTCTCTGCCCACGGAATCCATCTGAATGAGGATATACGATCCGTTGTCCCCCCGACCGATCCCGATCGGCTGCCACGGATGCCAGTCGCCGAGTTCCAGAAATTCTCCGGTATCGTTCCGGCGCAGATAACATTTGTAGCCGTCCTTTCGGGAATAACGAGTCATGATGATGCCCTCATCCACGACCGTCAGGGGATCGAGCTTTGATCCCTGCATGGTGACTTCCTCCAGTGCATACGACTTCGACAGATCGACCTCCAGCGTCGCGCCCTTGCGCTGTTCTTTGACCAGTCCGCAGGCGGAGCAGGGAAGCATGGATAATGCAGTCAATGCCGCGAGTAAACGTGTGTGTTTCATAGAAAATTCCTCCTTGCCGGACAATGGATTGTCCTCTTTACTCCTTATACATACGAGAGGGGCTGATTTTGACACTTTTTTCAAAATATTTTTGAGAATCGGCAGATTGCATGAAATGCGATGTGGATTTTTGTACAATCCGCTTTGCGATACCCGAAATTTCCTCCCGCCCACACTTGACACGACCGCCGCAGTATTGTATAATAAAGAGGACAGGGAAAGCACGAGCTTTCCGACAGGAGGTTAACATGAAGAAATTTACTGCGTTTTTAGCAGCTGCCATGCTTTGCATCGCATTTGGCGCCTGTGGAAGTCAGTCCGGTACACCGGCAGAAACGAAGCCGATATTCACAGATGTCGTCGCATCGACACAGCCGAAGCTGGACGGTGCTGTTCCGCGAACCGGCGGTGATATTCTGGGTAAAAGTACACAGACACTGGCGGATGCCGGCATCACGATCCCGGAGCCGCAGCCTGTGACGAACGACAAGACAGGACTCTGGCGCTACACCAAGATCGCGGACAACCATGATTTCAATGCGTATGCGCTGGATTACTACAAGACCTATTTTCAGAATGACGATGAGGTACACGTCATCATCAACACGGAGACCAAGACCACGACTGTGGTCTTCCGCATCCTGGCACGTCTGGACGTGACGGTCTATGCTTACAGCGAGGGTGAAGAAACCGATGCCTCCACCATTGCCAAGGGTGACCGCATCGCGGAGTATTACATTTACACTGAGGACGGCGAGATCGAGAAGGTCTTTGGCTAATAATCACCATGACACCAAAAACAGCGGCTTCCGGATGATCGGAAGCCGCTGTTTTGTGTTTTGTGTTGATAAGCTTACTTCACAGGCAGCGTGGTGAGCTCTACGACGCACTTGAGGATGTTCAGTGAGTCGGTCGTGTCGATCTCCTTGCTGTTGTCCACATCGGCGTTGAGCTTGCCCTTGTCATCGAGCGTTGCAGCACCGAGGAGGTACTTGTTCAGCGTGATGACATCCATGATGTCGACGACCTTGTCGCAGTTCACA
>JAFPXW010000187.1 GCA_017394565.1 Oscillospiraceae bacterium
CCATACATCAGTATTCTGCGGGCAAACCGCAATGGCAGAAGTCGAGCCCATGTTCGGCTGATACTGGAGTCCGATCTCCGTCGGGGAATTATGCACGAAGCCGTCATAGTCGCCGATCGCGGACAGATCCAGACCATCGGCAGTCGATGTGAAGTCGAGCGAAACAACTTCCTCAATGCCGTCCGGATGGAAAGTATATGTCGGCTTTTCGCCCCAAACATCGGTGCAAACGAACGAACCGTTACCGGAAGTCAGGAATGCGCGGTTCGGATCACGCGGATCGAGCACCATCGAACCTACCCAGTGGATCGCCTTGTCGCGGATCCATGCGTAGCCGCCGTCCTGGATGTAATCTGCTTCGAGAGGGCCCTGCCAGCCCATTTCCTTGCCGGGGGTGATGCCTCTCCAGGTCTTGCCGCCGTCCTCGGAACGGAAGAACTGGTCGCCCCAAGCGACTGCATCTCTGTCCCAAGCGTCTGCGGAATACATCTGGCTTGCCCAGACGCCGCAGGTGGTAGCGACCAGACGATCGGGATTGGCAGGATCGGGATAAATTTCACCAAAGCCGTTGCCGGACGGAGAAATGTCGGTCACAGTGCCGGCCTTGACATCGTACTTATACGCGCCGCCGGACATACCGCCGAATGCGAGGGCTGCCATGTAGGTGATGATGACATTGCCGTTGGCATCCGTGATGAGTCGGGACGGGAATACGTCCGTCGGCAGATCCTTGGACAGCACCTCGAACTTGTCGTCCTTCGTGCTTGCCACATGGACATTTGCCACGCCCTTCTTGGACGTACCAACATAGACCTTGCCGCCGGAGATCACGATATTGGCAACACCGTTCTGTGTCTGGTAAGCGCCTTCCATCGTGCAGCGCGCGATATTTTCCGTCCATGTCGGCCACTTGGTGGTCTCCGAGAACAGACCGAGGTCGTCGTAACCGATGACCGGTTCCCAGGTCTCGCCGCCGTCGGTGGACTTGATGAGGGCGGACTTGGAATTGGTGTCGCAGGTAACATCGCCGCCGGCATAGATGACCTTCGGGTTGTCCGGATCGACCGCAATGGCTTCACCGAACTGTCTGCCGTCGCCGTTGCCCATGACCTTGATGAGATTGGTGACATTGATCTCCTTGAAGGTCTTGCCGCCGTCAGTGGTCTTGAAGATGACGGTCTTTTCCGCAGAGAAGTACGCGCATCCGCACAGGAAATACGCCGTATCATCATCCGTCGGATCCACTGCCATCGCGTCAACGGACAACAGACCGCGGTCAGCCTCCGTCAGGAATCCGAAGAGCTGTTCCCAGCTTTCGGTGTCATAATTATACTTGTAAGCGCCGCCGACGTCAGTACGGGCGAACATGACGTCCTTGCCGGTCACGATACCGGACACGAAGCCGCCGCCGCCGATCTTCATCGTACCCCACTCATAGGAGTCCTCGATGCTGTCCGTCGCGCCGACCGGCAGTGCCGGAATCGCAGCAGCGCTGCACAGCAGTACCGCACTGATCGCAGCAGCCAGTACCTTCTTCATCTTTTTCATAATGATCCCTCTCTTTTTGGTTGGAACCTGTTGTGAATTTGCAGAAAACAGGTTCGTGAAACTATCCATTGGGTTCGGTCATCGCCGATTCCCCCATGAACCGTGCCTCACCGAACTCTATTTTTATTTTAATACATATCGGAGAAAAATGCAAGAGCTTTACAAAAAAATTCATACTTTGGTCGCAAAACTCGAATGGATATGCCACAACCGCGCAAAATACGCAACATTTTTCCAGTCCTTGCCAGGTCTGCCGGATAATAGCCGTGCTTTCAATATGAACGGGATATGAACGCCAGAAAAAACACTTGTCCCCCTGTTTTCCGAAAACAGGGGGACTCGCAGAAAGGAAAATGAACAAACAGTTCGGTAAGTGCATGAAGTAAAGAAATTTGTCATGTCAGAAACATCCGCTGTACCATTCTTCATTCTGTGGGGACTGGTGCGGGGCATTTTGCAGCCCCGCCTTCCCCGCATTGCGGCTCACACCTTTCGATCACCGCTTCACTGCGCCCGGAACCGGAACAAACCGACCGGTCGGCGCAGCTCTCAGATCAAATAAAGATTCCGGAAGTGCAGTGTCCGGAGCCTTTCTCCTGATCTCACCGAAAACCCTGATGCACCGCCATCGGCCTGGCACACGATCAGCAAACCATCTCGCGTACCTGATCCATCAGTGCTTCCGCACCTCTCATAAAGAATGGTAACCCTCTCATTGGATGTCTCTCACCCTTTATAACAATCGAGCTGGAAAAAGATTGGCGGTATTTTTGACATTTGTAGGATTGCACAGTTTTTTGACTTTTCATTTATGCAATAATTTCCAGCAGCCGCCGGATTATGCCGAAAATTCGCGCTGCATTTCACTGCTGTCGGTATTTGACCGAAAAAAATCCCCCAAATGGGGTGACAAATCCAAAATAATGTGGTATAATAAAAGTATTCATAGACTTTTCAAGAGTCTTCCCATTCTCTACGATAGAAATGAGGCATTTCATGACTTCCAATGAGATCCGAAAACGCGCTGCCAGACGCAGACGGTATTTCGTCCTGCTGCTGCTGGTCATCATCGCGTTGATTTTTGCGGTCACCAAGATCGTCTCCCGTGCCAAGGAATCCGTTCCTGCCATGCACCAGGGGGAACCGAACGATTCCCTCGTCGTGATCGACGATTCGCGCAGCACCGAAACTGCCGAAGCATCCACCGATCCCGGCGTCACGGCAGCGGAGGGCGAGACCTACACCCCGATCACCGAGACCGGCGAACCCGGCAAGCAGGTGTCCTCCCACGGTTCGCTGTACACGGTCAAGCCGCACATCTATGTGCGCATCAACCACCAGAAGAAGATCCCCCTGTCCCTGGCAGGCGGCATCACCCCCGACGAGATTCGCTGGACGACGAACAATGCGAACATCGTCGATGTGGAAGCCGGCGGCTATGTCACCGGTCTGGAAAAGGGCGAATGTACCGTGACCGCCAGCTACAAGGGCGAAGTCCTCTCGATCCCCGTGACCGTCCGCGAGCTGAATGTCATTGACGGCTGCACGTTCGTGGATGACATTCTCGTCGCGAACAAGTCCTACAGCCTGCCGCAAAGCTACGATCCGGGACTGCTTCCGGTGACGGAGCAGGCGTTCGAGAAGCTGTGCGACGATGCCGCCGCGGAAGGATTGGACATCCATCAGGGTTCGGGCTACCGCAGCTATGATTTTCAGGTGAAAGTCTACAACAGCATGGTCAGCGGCTACAGCAAGGAATACGCCGACACCTGGTCGGCACGTCCGGGCTATTCCGAGCACCAGACCGGCTACACCATCGACTGCAACGACATCCAGAACGAGGGCTTTGCGGATTCTCCGGCAGGCGAGTGGCTGGCGGAGCATTGCCACGAATACGGCTTCATCATCCGCTATCCGGAGGGCAAAGAGGACATCACCGGCTACAATTACGAATCGTGGCACATCCGCTATGTCGGCATCGAGCACGCGACCGCCATCTATGAACAGGATCTCACGCTGGAGGAGTACCTCGACATTGATTCCAAGTATGCGGACGACGAAACGGATTCAGAGAATGAAGAATGAAGAAAGAAAAATGAATAGTGAATAACGGCAGTGTGCCCGTCGGGGAC
>JAFPXW010000188.1 GCA_017394565.1 Oscillospiraceae bacterium
GATCTCCGCTGTTTCCGTGCAGCGCGACAAGGGACTCGAATACACCCTCTGCACGCGCGGATACTCGAACCGATCCGACTTGCCGGACAACTCTGCTGCGCCCTCATCCGTCAGCGGATAGTCTGTCGATCCGATATAGATGCCCTCGTCATTGGCGCGTGTCCTGCCGTGACGGAATACACTCAGATGATAACCTTTCATGTTTCACATACCTCCTGAAGCTTCGATACTGGTGTTTTTGTATCGAAAAATGCTATTTTTCCGTTCACAATTCACAAATTGTGAACAACTTTTTTGACACCGTGGTGTTTTTGTACAACTTTCTGTAAAAAAATCGCTGAAATTTCCACGTCGAAAGCTCTTTACAATTAGTATAACTTTGTATTATAATATAAGTAATCCCTATTTGTATAAAACCGACGTTATTTTACAGGAAAGGAGCAAACACCATGAATTCAGATTTTCCCCGCATCATCGCCCTCCAGAGAAAGGAGCGCCAGATCAGCCAAAAGCAGGCAGCTTCCGACCTCGGCATCTCGCAGGCTCTCCTGTCTCACTATGAGAAGGGCATCCGGGAATGCGGTCTGGACTTTCTCGTGAAGATCGCCGATTATTATAACGTGTCCTGTGACTATCTGCTTGGCAGAACGCCTGAGCCTGAGGGACGTACCCTCACGATCGAGGACATTCCGGACGATGACGGCAATAACGAAATGCCGAGCCCGGAGGTCGTTGCATTTAATCGTAAGATCATCAACAATTCCATCAGCCTGCTGTTCTCTCTGGCGCAGAAGGCCAACAGCGTTACGCTCATCAAGGAGATCGGTTCGTACCTGATGCTGAACATTTACAAGCTGTTCCGTATCGTGTACAATGCCAACCCCCACAATGACCAGAAGCTGTTCTCTGTTCCGAAGGTCGTTGCCAACGATGACGCTTCCGCGATCGTCAGCATGAACGAAGCCAACATCAAGGCGGCCTCCAGCGGCATCCCGATCGGTGAGAACGACTGCGTCCGCGATTCGGATGTGCTCTATCTGACCACCGCGATCCTCTCCAAGACCTATCCGGAGTATTCCTCCTCCCTGCTGAACCTCATCAAGATCAGCGAGGAAAGCATCCACAAGAAGCGCAATGCATAAGCATTCGCGGGACTGCTTTTCTATTGTACCACATTTTGCGAAAAAATAAAAGTCTTTTTTCACAAAAAACCATACACCGTCCGGTGAGAGCGTGTTTCCACGATGAGATGCGCTCCCCTCGGGCGGTGTATCTTTTTTAAGAGACACGCAAAAATCCCCCCATTGCTCTGCAATGGGGGTTCTTTCACGAGATCGTATCAGTCCTGCGCACGAATCTCGCCGATCAGCTGGACGAGTTCCTTGTGGATGCTCTCAGGGGTGCGCATTTCGTCGCCGTAGCAGCAGTTGAGCATATACCACTTGGCATACGGATCGTGACCGGCGGCATAGCGGACGGCTTCGCGGCAGCGTTTGAGATAGTCCGGATCCGCCTCGTGGACATCCTTCTTGCGCTCGTCGCCGTGGTAGCGCTCAGTCAGGAGCCGCTGGGACACCTCCACCGGCACATCAAGGAAAATCACCGCGGTCGGCGCCGGGATGCCGAGTTTTTCGTATTCGTAATCATACAGCCACGCGCAGTAGGTTTCCCACTGGCTGCGGTCAAGCTTGGTCATCTGGTAGATGGCGTTCGAGGTCGTGTAACGTGCAGAAATGATGTCCTTGTCCGCCATGCAGTCCACATACCAGTCCTTCCGGTAGCTGATGTAGCGGTCGGCTGCATAGAAGGTGCTGGCGGAATAGGCACTGTGCAGCGGATCGGGATCCGGCAGCCTGCCGCCGAGGTATTCGGTGATGATCTCGCCTGCCGGCGAATCGTAATTCGGGAATGTCAGAAAACGGCAGTCTGTAAAACGCGCCTCCAGGAGCGCAAGCTGGGTACTCTTGCCGCAGCCGTCAAGGCCTTCGATGATGATGATTTTGGATGACATGATTTCCTCCGGAAATGGGGATTATTTTGTGTTTTTCGGGGATTTGGGCTTCTTGGGTTTCGGCGCGGGAAGCTCCGCCGACATCCTGCGCACGAGATCTGTCAGGAAGTCGCGGTCGTCCACATTTTCCACGAGCAGCATGGGCTTTGCACCCTCATAGGGAAGCTCCTGCGGTGCGTCGGGCAGCATGGAAACTGCCGAAGCGATGGGCTTGACGAGCAGACGGTCATCATAGAGTCCGCCGAACAGCTTCCCCTCATGATAGAGCAGGAATTCGCCCATCATCGCGCGATGCGTGATCCCCGGCAGCCCCGAAAGCTGGTCGAGGATAAATTCCAGATATGCCTTGCCGGAAGCCATCAGGCAAGATCGTAGGTCGTGTAGCCGTAGGATTCCAGCCGTTCACGCAGGTCGTCAAACTGTTTGAGCGCGAACTTTCTCACGCCGTCAAATTGCAGGATCATAGACTTTCCGCAGGTGTAGAATTCAAAATACGGAATGTCTGCGAGCTTGTCCCGTTCGGCAACGCATTTGCCGCTTTCCTCCGGATTCCAGCGTGCGAAATTCAGAGCGCATTCCTGAAAGAAGATACTCTGTCCGTCATCGAACAGGATGCCGCTGCTGTCGATCGCAGTGACCTTGGAATAGCTGAACGTATCGCTCATATGATAAGGGATTAGCTGTGCCATGATGAATGCCTCCTATTACAAAATCAGAATGGACTATTCCGGCTGATGCACCAGTTTGCGGCGCAGAGCAGTCCGTACACGACCGGCTGGTGAATCACATAGATGAACAGTGCGTGCCTGCCGATGAAATTCAGCGGACGGATGCCGCGCCATTTGACCGAAAGGATCTTCTCTCCGCAGACGCCGTGCAGGAAAAATCCCGTCAGAAACAGAAACAGCCACGGGACCAGCGAGAAGTAATCCGTCGAGAAGAATCCCGGCTGCGGAAAGCCCAGATACGCTGTGAAATAGTCGTGATAGAGCCAATCCGGGAGCTCTGCCAGGCGCTTGAAAAAGAACCCCGGTCCCCCGCTGTTCACAGGCCGGGTGAACGCGAACAGCAGAAAGCTGCACGCAAGGCCTGCCCATGCAGGGATTTTTTTGAGCCACTTTTTGGTCACACCCACGAGCAGCATACACGAGCCGATGAGTGTCAGCACGCCGAAAACGATCAGCTCATCCGGCATAAAAAGCGCTGTGATGAGCGTGATGGCAGCGCCGATGCCGAACACGATACCGCCGCGCCGGATGGTGTGTTTTCCCATCGCTGCGCAGAATCCGGACAGTGTGATGAACGTGCAGCAGATCGCCTGCTGCCAGACGAACGCACCGCGCCCCAGGTACCACGGAGCAGAAAAGCCAAAAATATAGACATAATCCCACATAAAGTGGAAGAACACCATATTGATGACGGTCAGTCCGCGCAGCGCATCGAGAAGCGCACAGCGTCGGGATCGATCCGGCTTTGCACGCGCCTGCGCCATGGGATCACCTCCGCTCGAAAAATCAATACACATTTTATTATACATGAAAGTCACCGAAATGTCAAGAGCGTCCTTTGCTGCGATATATCACATTTTTTCGGCAAGATAAAATTTTTTTGCTATTTTTCCGAAAAAACACTTGACAAATGTAACCTGATGTGATATAATAATAAAGTCGTCAGGAACGACAAAACAATTTCATATTCATAGGGGTATAGCTCAGTTGGTAGAGCAGCGGTCTCCAAAACCGCGTGTCGAGGGTTCGAATCCTTCTGCCCCTGCCATATTGGTGTACCAAAAATGATATCACCACAAAAAAGACCGATTCATCGGTCTTTTTTGCTGTCCGAACGGCTGAATTTTTCAAGGTCAAACCGTAGATATCAAACACGGTCAGACAAGAAACGAACCCACGACTTTTGGA
>JAFPXW010000189.1 GCA_017394565.1 Oscillospiraceae bacterium
AAAAGAAAAAAAGATGCCGGAAACGATTAGCGTCGCCTTTCTCAGGGCGGAAACGTTTTCGGCAATATGCACACTCTTTTAAACAGCATCGAATCTCAAAAATCCCCGGATCCGTGCGATCCGTTGGCGCAGACGGGCAAGCTCCGCATCGTCGGCGGAAATATGTGCGCGGAACACAGACACTTCCTGACCGCGTGCATCGCGGCTGACGTGGGCATTGTGGTCTGCAAGAGTGATCCCAAGTGCCGAGATCTCGCGCGTTACCTCGCTGACCACACCGACACGGTCGCGGATCCGGACTTCGATGCGTACTTGTTTTTTCATGGCCTACACTCCTTTCATGACGCGGTGTATCCTCTGGTCTACCACTATCATACCATGATAAAGCAAAATATGCCACTACAAAAAATCAATCGGAAGCCATAGAAAAATACTATAGCCCCCGATTCTTCTATATTAATTTTAAATCGCAGCCAGATCACTCCGCCTGGTTCTTCTCCAGAGACTTGACCGCCTGCATCATGATGGCACATTCTACGCGCTTCTTTTCGAGTTCGCAGGAGAGGGTGTGTGCCTTGAGAACGTCGCCCATGTACATATAGTTGTTGGCGTTGCAGCCGCCGGAGCAATAGAATTTTGCCCAGCAATCGCGGCAGCTCGGCTTGTTGTAAATATGTGTCTGCGCAAACTGCTGCTTCATGTCCATATTGAAGCTGCCGTCCACGAGGCTGCCCATCTTGTACTCCTCGATGCCGACGAACTGGTGGCACGGATAGATGTCGCCGTCGGGCGTGATGGCAACGTACTCATTGCCGCAGCCGCAGCCGCGCAGGCGCTTGATGGCGCACGGGCCCTGGTCGAGGTCGATCATGAAGTGGAAGAAATTGAAATGCTTGCCGCTGCGGTCATTTTCGAGCAGACGTTGCGCCAGGCGCTCATATTCCGCACCGATCGCCGGGAGATCCTCCTCCGTGATGGCATACGGATACTCCGGTTCGCAAACAACAGGCTCGACCGAGATCTGGTCGAATCCCTCGTGATACAGGCTGAAAACGTCCTCTGCGAAGTCGAGGTTGTACTTGGTGAAGGTGCCGCGGACATACCAGTCCTTGTCGCGGCTCCTGCCCTCGACGAGCTTCTTGTATTTCGGCAGGATCACGTCATAGCTGCCCTTCTGACCGGCCGTCGGGCGCATCCGGTCGTTGACTTCCTTTCTGCCGTCGATGGAGAGGACGACATTGGACATCTCGCGGTTGATGAAGTCGATCTTGTCGTCGGTCAGGAGCATACCGTTGGTGGTGATGGTGAAACGGAACCGCTTGCCGAATTCCGCCTCGCGGCCGCGGGCGTACTTGACGACCTCCTTGACGGTGTCAAAATTCATCAGCGGCTCACCGCCAAAGAAATCGAGTTCGAGGTTCTTGCGGTTGCCGGAATTCTCCAGCAGGAAGTCGATGGCTTTTTTGCCGATCTCCAGCGGCATGAGCTTTCGGCCCGTGCCGAAGTCGCCGGTCGCCGCGAAGCAGTACTTGCAGCGCAGGTTGCAGTCGTGGGAAATATGCAGGCACATCGCCTTGATGGGAGAAGCGACGGTGAACTTTGCGTACTTCTCGTAATCATCGGGCGAGAACAGGATCTTTTCCTCATAGAGGGAAGCGATCTCGCTGTAGCACTCGCGGATCTCCTGCGCGTCATATTTAGCAGAGAGCTTGTCCACGATAAACTGGGGACATTCATCTGCAAACGGCGGCATTGCGTCATCGAGCAGGTCATACGTCAGCTCATCCACGATGTGGACACCGCCGCTGTTGACATCGAGAACGATATACAGACCGCCGAGGTAATACTTATGGATCATGGGTAAAATCTCCTTCGGGGATAGATCGGAATACAGACAAGAAAACGCCCCACACGATGTGTGGGGCAACGCGGAATCAAGACACAGAACCTATTTAACATCTTCCGATAGCCGTACTTTTGGCATCTTTCCGCCCTGACCGCCGTCTATCCTCCTTGAAATACATACAGGATTCCTGCGTCGGACATCCAGCGTTTAGGACGAAAATCTGCTCAAAAATCCGACTATCTCCAGATATGAAACAGGTTCTTACTTGTCGTCTCTCTCACACTTCTGGTTTGCAACAGTGCAGGAAGTCTTGCAAGCAGACTGGCAGGATGCCTGACAGTTACCGCAGCCGCCCTTCGCAGCGCTCTCCTTCAGGTTAGCCTTGTTGATGGTCATGATGTGCTTCTTGTGTATCTACCTCCCTTTTTGGTTTCAGAGTATAACTCTTTTCTTCATTATAGCATATCTGAACGCAAATTGCAAGGGGTTATCCGGATTTTTTCGGGAAATTCTGTTTTTTTCGCAGAAAGCCCCGTCAATTCGGCGGTTTCCGGCGCCTGGTATTCACCCCGACGATGCCGCCGGCTGCACCGGCAAGGCACAGCATGACCGTATGCGCCGCCAGATGCATCGGGAGCCCTCCCTGCGTGAGCGAAACGGCGACGCGCATCATTTCAAGCACCATGCCGCACGCCGCGCCCTCCAATGCGCCGCGGTGACGACCGTGCAGTCCCATGCGCCGGCCGCTGAGGAAGGCGCCGGCCGCGAAGCTCACACCTGCAAAAAAGCGCAGTACCCCCATCGGCGGCAAGCCCAGCTTCCACACGAGAAACGCCGTGAGAAACCACGCCCCCAATACGAAAACTGCCCCCTCTGTACAGCTCACCGCGAGCCGGAACCCTCCCGACCGCCAAGGACGAAATCCCCGCATACCGCCACCTCCTTTGGGTACAGCGTATGCAGGGATTTTCGCGATTATTCCGAATGCAAATCAAGCGCTCAAATAAAAAGTGCGTAGTTCGTAGTGCGTGGTGCGTCGTAAATGCGTCCTGCTGCGCAGGACGCAGCTT
>JAFPXW010000021.1 GCA_017394565.1 Oscillospiraceae bacterium
CATTCATGCCGATGAGCAGGTCGGTGTCCTTGTCGTCAATGGTGATCTCAGCGGAATAGCCACCGCTCTCCGAAGTACCGGTCAGACTCGGCGTTCCTGCGCTGTAAATATTAACAACACGGGATACGGTCGCACTGATCTCCTTGTCACCGGTCGCATTGGTCTTGACGATGGCCTTCAGGCCCTGATGGATCTTGAGAATGTCAGCCTCAGCGATGGAAACCGTGATCTTCAGCGCATCGGTGTTCTCGATGGTCATGAGTGCCTCCGTCGTCGGGAGCGAGCCCTCGGCAACATTGACAGAGGTGATGATACCTGCCTTCGGCGCACGAACCGTACACTGGTCGATCATGTCCTTGAGCTTCTGGAGCTCATCCTGTGTCGATGTCTGATCGTTGTTGAACTGCTCGGCATTGAGGGCATCCTCATAGCTTGCAATCATGGAAGCAGAGCTTCTGTCTGCGGATGCATAGGCGTCCTGCGCGGTCTGTACCGCGGAATCCAGCGAAGAATAGCTGTCGCGGATGGATTCGAGCGAGCTGTTGATCGTTTCCAGTGTCATCTGGAGCTGATCTGCCTTTGCATTGAGCGTTTCTGCTGTCAGCGGATCCTCTGCCTGCGCTGCCTGGCTGCGGAGCTCACCCATGCGGACCTGTGTGTTATTGTACTGATCCACGAGCTCCTTTTCCTTCTTGTGAGCATTGTCGCGGGCTGCATTGGCATCGTCAATGGCACGCTGCGCCTGTGCAAGGGCGGACTCGCGCTCGCTTTTTGCATTGGCAAGATTGCGCTCGTTGGCCTTGTGGCTGCTCTCGCTCAGTCCCTGCGCGTTCTGCTGGGTACGCAGCAGCGCATCGTACTGTGTCTGGAGGTCGGTGCTGTCAAATTCGCACAGCAGATCGCCCTCCTTGACCTCCTGGCCGACCTCAACGTGAAGCGTCTTGACCTTGGCAGTGAGCGTAGAGGTGATCTTCACCATATTTTCGCTCTGCACCTGTCCGGACACGCTGATGTCGTTGGTGATGTCGCGGCGCTCTACCTCATCCACCTCGATCATGCCAGCGCCCATCTGTGCGATGGAATCCGACAGTGCCTTGCTGCACGCTGCGATACCGCCGCCGATTCCGGCAAGCAGTACAACGACGATGACAACAGCGATCCAGCCCTTCTTTTTCTTTTTCTTCTGAACCTGTTCCATACAAACTCCTCCTCCCCCACACGGGGTTTACAGGTGTATCATCTGTCAGTCTGTCAAAAAGTGGTTTTACAGGAAATGGCGCACAGCCCCAACGGGGTGGGGACACTCCCCGGCGCACCTTCGCCAGAAACGGACGACTTTGACAGCTTGTTAGGTGTACCACCTGTGATAATACAGCTATTATAACACATCTTCCTGCATTTGTCAAGCGAAAAAGTAAAAAATGATAGAATTATTATAATGTGGTATCATATTTACGCTAAATGTAAAGACAATTTACATCCGACAAGTATCATTATACCACGTTGTCGAAGAATTGTCAATCATTTCCACGCGAAATCGGCGATCTTAGCGCGTACAAATTCCTGTTGCAAATAAACGACACTTTGTGAATCCTGACGAAAAACATGATTTCCCAGAAATGATACTTCATTTCGATATACAAATATCGACCGGAAACGCGACATTTTTCCGAAATGGTCGAAAAGTGTATGTTGACAAAAGCTGGAAGTTTATGCTATACTTATTATATTGTCATCTAAAGGAGTGAACCATATGACCAACACTACGCCAAATACCCCCATCACCCACCGCATCATGCAGTATATTATGCTGATCGGCGGATCGATCCTTGCGGCATTTGCGCTTGAAAAGATCCTGATCCCTGCCACGATCATGGACGGCGGCATGGTCGGTGTCGCAATGATCATCAGCCGTCTGACACCGCTTCCTCTCGGCATTCTGACGATCCTGCTGAACCTGCCGCTGGTCTGGATCGGCGGCAGAAAGCTGGAACGCTCGTTTCTGATCCGGACATTTGCCGCAATGGGTGCGTTTTCCCTCGCGCTGAGCCTGTTCGGCAGTGAGATGTACGAGGGGTTCACGCTGACGGAGGATAAGCTGCTGGCGACGGTGTTCGGCGGCTTACTGCTGGGCTTCGGCGTGGGACTCGTCCTGCATGGAGGCGGCTGTCTGGACGGTACGGAGGCGGTCGCGATCCTCGTCAGCAAGCGAACGACCTTTTCCGTCGGGCAGATCGTACTGTTCTGCAACGTGATCATTTATCTGACCGCCGGAATCCTCTTTAATCTTGACAGTGCGCTCTATTCCCTGCTGACCTACATTATTGTCTCAAAGGTCGAGGATTTCGTCAATACCGGGATGCAGCAGGGCAAGGCAGTCATGATCATCACAAATCAGGGTGAGCAGATCGCAAAGGACATTTACAAGACACTCGGCAGAACTGTGACCATTCTCTCCGGAACTGGCCTGGTTTCGGGCAGCAAGGATGTGCTGTACTGCGTGATCACGCGCATTGAGCTGTCTACGATGCGGAAGATCATCGAAAAAGATGACTATTCTGCGTTTATGTCGGTTTCGGATGTGTCGGAGATCGTCGGGAAGCACATCAAGAGCCATGCTGCGTTTGAAAAGCCCGAAACATCGGATAAAAACGGGACTGCCAATCCATAAATCAAATTCCCTCTTGACAAATGTCAGACAACGTAGTATAATGTTATACAGAAGCGATTCTTCGGGGTATGTGAAAGTCATAACCGACGGTGAGTGCAGGCTAACCTGCATAAGTCCGTGAGCGCCCAAAAAGCGCCGAGCCGGTGGGATTCCGGCACCGACGGTACAGTCCGGATGGGAGAAGAATGCTCGCATTTTTCAAGCATTTTGCAGTACCCCGATGCAATGCCATCGGGGTACTTTTATTTTAGGAGGGATGCAGTCATGACGGATGCCGAGCTGATGCGGCACGCCATCGCGCTTGCAAAACGCGGAACAGGATTCGTCAACCCGAATCCGCTGGTCGGCGCAGTCCTTGCGCGAGACGGACAGATCATTGCCGAGGGCTGGCACGCGAAATACGGCGATCTTCATGCGGAGCGAAATGCGCTCAAAGTTTGTGATGATCCCAGAGGCGCTGTGATGTATGTCACCCTCGAACCCTGCTGTCATACCGGAAAGCAGCCGCCCTGCACGGATGCGATCCTGCAATCGGGCATCCGGAAAGTGTTCGTTGGTTCGGATGATCCGAATCCGCAGGTCGCCGGCAAGGGGCTGAAACTTTTGGAAGATGCCGGCATTGAGGTCGTCCGCGGTTTTCTCAAGGACGAATGTGACGCGCTCAACCCGATTTTTTTCCATTACATCACAGCGCGCACGCCCTACGTTATCATGAAGATCGCCATGACCGCCGACGGAAAAACGGCGACAAGAGCCGGTTTTTCTAAATGGATCACAGGCGAGGCATCGCGCCGGCACGTTCACGAAACGCGGAAACGCTGTGCGGCGATCATGGTCGGCATCGGCACTGTTCTCGCGGACGATCCGACACTCACCTGCCGTATCGAGAACCCCAGCGATCCGATCCGCATCGTGTGCGACTCGAACCTCCAGACGCCCATCGAATCCAAGCTGGTCGTGACGGCGCGTGAGATCCCGACGTACATCGCCACGTGCAGCATCGACCGCAGAAAAGCGGAGCTTCTCGAAAGCAAGGGCGTTCACATTCTGGAGATCCCCCCCGACGAAGGGCACGTGGATCTGCGGTTTCTCATGCGCAGGCTCGGCGAGATGGGCATTGATTCCGTCCTGCTGGAGGGCGGCGCGGCACTGCATGAGGCGGCGCTTCGTGCAGGGATCGTGCAGCACATCCAGGTCTATATTGCACCGAAAATGTTCGGCGGCGTTTCTGCAAAGCCAGCCGTCGGCGGTCTGGGCGTTTATGGCGTGGAGGAAGCGTATCAGCTTACCAGCCCGGAAATTTCCCGATATGGCGACGATATTCTGCTCGAATATGATGTGAAGGAGGTGCGGTGATGTTTACGGGCATCATTGAGGAAATCGGTATGATCCGCAATATCCGCATGGGAACGGCATCCTGCGTTCTGACTGTTGCCGCGGAGAAAGTGCTGACCGATGCGCACATCGGCGACAGCATCGCCGTCAACGGCACCTGCCTGACAGTCTGTGCGTTCGATGGAAAAAGTTTTTCTGCCGATGTCATGCCGGAAACCATGCGGCGGACGAATCTTGGCAAGCTTGTTCCCGGTTCCCCTGTCAATCTCGAACGTGCCATGGCGGCGGATGGGCGGTTCGGCGGTCATATCGTGTCCGGTCACATTGACGGCACCGGTCAGATCCGCAGTCTGAAACGTGAGGACAACGCGGTCTGGGTAACGATCGCTGCAAGTCCGGAAATTCTGCGGTATATCGTCGAAAAAGGCAGTATTGCCATTGACGGGATCAGTCTAACAGTCGCAAGGGTGTCGCCGCAGGATTTCGCGGTTTCGGTCATTCCGCACACCGGTGAGGAAACGGCGCTCCTGCACAAGAAGCCCAGCGACATCGTGAACCTCGAATGTGACATCGTTGCCAAATACGTCGAAAAACTGCTCGGCAAGGATACCGCAAAAGGCGGCATCACACCGCAATTTCTGGCGGAATTCGGCTTTATTTAAGGAGCGCCGCTATGACGACACCATTTGTATCGGAATTCGCGCCGGAGATCCTGCGCGAACTGCTCACGCCGCCAGATGGCTTTGATATGGTCGATCTGATGCTGCGCTTCATCGAGCAATACAACGACCTTTACGGCGAGATCGATGAGGGCGAAACCACACAGCTTGTGGACAAACGTGATTGCATCCGCATCTGGATCATCGGATGTCTGGTGGACAGTGATCTGAATGGTACGGATGATTCCGCACATTGCAAGGGCTTTGAGGACGAATACCGCTTGGCTCTGAAAGCGCTGGAGGAAGCTCTGAAACGCACGCAAAAGCGTTTTTTGAGAAAGCCTGTACCCGTTCATGATGTGCGGTATCTCGTCACGGAAGTTTTCGATTGTCTGCTGTGCATCGACGATGATGGCAGTACCGAGCTTTGTGCCGGCATGAGCGATGAAGAATATCTGGAAACCGCGCTTGCCATCACCGATCTGAATGACCGTTTAGAGCCATATTTAGATAGATTCAAACGAATCCCATAGATACCCGAAAGGAGAATGCCACATGGCAGCCAACACCATCCCACAGGCGCTTGAAGCACTGCGTGCCGGAAAGCTGATCCTCGTGATCGACGATCCCGACCGCGAAAATGAAGGCGACCTGATCTGTGCCGCACAGTTTGCAACCACGGAGAATGTCAACTTCATGGCAAGCTACGCGAAAGGCCTGATCTGTATGCCCATGAGCCACGCTTACATTGAGAAGCTCGGTCTGCACCAGATGGTCACCAATAATACGGACAACCACTGCACTGCATTCACGGAGTCCATCGACCACATCGACACGACGACCGGAATTTCCGCGCAGGAGCGCGGTTACACTGCCCGCAAATGCGTCGAAAGCTCCAATCCGTCCGAATTCCGCCGTCCCGGTCATATGTTCCCTCTCGAAGCGAAACCCGGCGGCGTTCTCGAACGCAACGGGCATACAGAAGCGACGGTCGATCTCATGCGTCTTGCAGGGCTTGAACCTTGCGGACTTTGCTGCGAGATCATGCGTGAGGACGGCACGATGATGCGCACGACCGAACTCAAAGCGTTTGCCAAAACGCACGGCCTTGTCCTCACGACCATCAAGGAACTACAGCAGTACCGCCGTCTGAACGACATCTTCATGGAGCGTGTCAGCTCCGCGCATCTGCCGACGAAGTACGGCGAATTCGAGATCCACGGCTACCGCAACCGCATCACAGGTCGCGAACACGTTGCGCTTGTGATGGGCAATGTGGCCGATGGTGCGCCGGTTCTGTGCCGCGTGCATTCGGAGTGCCTGACGGGTGATGTGTTCGGTTCGTGCCGCTGTGACTGCGGTCAGCAGCTTGACGAAGCCATGAAGCGCATTGCATCTGAGGGACGCGGTGTGCTGGTGTATCTGCGTCAGGAAGGCCGCGGCATTGGTCTGCTGAACAAGATCCGC
>JAFPXW010000190.1 GCA_017394565.1 Oscillospiraceae bacterium
CAATCAATTCTGCAACAGCGGCAGAACGATAAATCCCGCAAACATCGCGATCACCATAATGAGTACGACAATGCGCATGGCCACGCTCTTTTTCGGCTTGTTCGGGGCGGTTTGTTTCTGCTTCATGGAAGTCACCTTTCTTTCAGATTACTGAGAACCTGTCTTCACGAGATGCCGCGGCAGCTTTTCGGCAGATTCGCAAGGTTCTTACTGGATCGTGATAACGATCGACTCCGTCGTTGTCTGTTCAGGGACAGCATCCGGTGCGGTCTCAGGGATGGACTCGCCTTCCTCGATGACCGGCGCTTCGGTCGATTCCTGTTCCGGATCATTCCCCTCCGGCGGTGCCATCGCACCGGAATTCTCCGTCTCGGACGTTTCCTGTGTCTCGATCGGGTTGCCGTTTTCGTCGGTCGGAAGGGGCTCTGTCGTGGTGCGGACCTTATCCCAGATGCTGGTCGTTGCGGTCGTCATGACCACCTTCGCTGCAAATTCCTCACCGGCATCCTTTTCGCGGCGCTGGCGGTTAACGTCGCTGATGTGGTTGAGCGTGTGCAGGCCAAAGCCGAGGATCAGGATCATGATCAGGAGCGCCACTGCGATCCAGATTATGCGCTTCATGCCTGTCCCTCCTTCAGCAGGTAGTAGGCATCCTGTGCGCCGATCGGCTGCTCAGCACCCTGCGGATGGAAGAACCACGCTGCGATCTGTTCCGGATCGACTGTCAGGAGCTCCTCCTCGTGCAGCTCCGGCAGGGCTTCAGAGGTTTCCTTGAGCGCGGCATAGATCACGCCGTCGCGGACTTCTGTGACCTCCGCCCAGAGCAGCTCGATGCCGTAGTCAAACTTCTTGCGCTGCTCTTCCGAAAGGCGCAGCTCCAGCCGAACGCCTGCACGCTCGTAGGGGATGCTCTGCAGTGCCTCCAGCAGGATCGGCGCTGTCTGCTTTGCGAGAGCGATGCGGCGGTGGAATTCGCGGTTGGTGTTGCCATAATCGAGGGATTCGGCATTCGCCAGCAGCTGGCTTTTCGCAACCAGCTCCGTGCCTTCATCGGTTTCGAGCATCAGAACGCCGCTGGAAGCATCGCTTGGAACCTGTGCAGCAATGGAATCCGGCGGAAGGTCATCCGGCTTTCTCTCCCAGCGGAAATGGTGCGGCTCATCATCAATATAAATGATGCCGAAATCCGTATTTTCATCCGGCAGCATTCCCTGCCCGACGATCTGCGCCGCCGCATGGTCGAGAATATCCGCCATCATGCTGTAATTATTCGTGTCGGCAAAATGCACCTCCAGCTCGCGGATGCCGAGAACATTCAGACCGAGGGTGGTGATCCAGACCTCATCCTTCTCCTGATCGCCGATCAGGTGCAGGCCAAAGAGGTCGTTCGGCGACACAGATGCGTCAAATTTGCCCTTGAAGCGCACCCAATCCGCCGAATAAGCGTGCTGATTGATCGCATCGATCACGCCGATCAGCTCCGGCAGGACTGTGCAGAGCAGTTCCATCGCAAAATGATAATCCAGCTGCGCCTTGTCACCGATCTGGCAGTGCAGGAAGTAGCGCGTGGGATTGGCAAGCATTCTCGCGAATGTTTCCTCCGTCAGATCCTCTACCGCATTGGCATTCACCTCATCCTCCGTCTGGATCACGGTGAGTGCATAATCATACACCCTGCCGTCGCGGCGATAGGACACGAACAGGCCCTTCTCATCCGTCGTGCAGTTGACAAGCTCCGCATCCTCCGGAACACCGGCTTTCACACGTTCCTGCATCTGCTCGTAGGAAACGCTGACATCCTCCGGCAGACTGGCAAGCAGAACGCACGGAACGCGGCTTGTGAGGCCGTGCAGCGGCCGTTTCGGGGCGGCATCGAGTGCCTGCGCTTCGTGTACGACCGGAACGATCGTGCGGGACAGCTGCTGCGCGTAGTAATCGGATCCGTTGCGCTTGTCCAGGCGCTCACCGGCCTCACGGGCTTCACGGTAGAAATAATCACGCACCTGTACAAGATCAATGCCTTCCGCAGTCTTTTCGAGCGGCAGCGCTGCAAGGACAGGGGCTTTGCTGAACGTGGAGTCGCCCTGCTCCTGATTGATCCCCACCAAGGTCTGCATCAGACGGAATGCACCGTCGGCAAATTGCAGACGCTGTGTCGGGTTCATGGAATTCATATAGGTCGGCAGGCATTGCTTGAACAGATTCCAGCCGCGTGCCGGATCCACAGCGCTGTAGAGTGCAAGCAGAATTCCCGTCGCGTCAAGGAATTCTGCGTCACCGCGCGTGTAGCGGTCGCAGAGCTCGCCGTAGTAAGCCGCTTCGTCCAGGTCGCCTGCATACAGGTAATGATCCGTCAGACGTGCATAGGTGCAGTGCGGGATCTCTGCACAGCTCTGGTCGCCGTCGAGGATGGGCTTTGCGATGCGGAGCGCTTCCTCCTCGTCGCCGAGTTCGAGCGCGACCTTCATATCAAAATGCGTTTCGCACGCCAGACAATCAGAATATCCGTCACGCTTGCAATGGTGGAAGGCCTCATATTCGGCGCGGGCTGCTTCCTTGTCCACCTTCAGAAGATACGAGCAGCGCTTCATGTGGTAGACACGCAGGGAAACCCCGTAGCGCTCACAGCGGCGCTTGTATTCCTCATAATTGCGGTCGATCTGGTCGCGGGACACCTGGTAGAAATGCGTGGAATTTTCGAGGATCCACTTGAATGCGCAGAGCATATCGTCGGAAAAATCATCCTCCAGCTCCGGGTGGGTGTCGAAAATCTGCAAAAGCTCCGGGAAGCTCAGGATCGCCTTGAAGGCATCGTCGTGGAAAATGGATTCCTTGATGGCTTCAAAACGGAAATAGAATCGCCAGTAATGCGCGGAAGCATTATCGGCTTCGCGGATGGCTTCGGTGATGGCGGCAAGTCTTGCGGCGCCGTGTTCGGTTTCGCCGATCTGACGGATCAGCGGATCTGCTGTAAACATGAGAGGTCACTCCTTTCCAAATGGGTGCAGATACATCTGCGTGTAATCATCCGTACCGTTTCGGGTATCGAACTGGTTTGTCAGCGCACCGGCAGAAGCGTGCAGCTCTGCGGAAAGCGTCTGCAGGTCCACGCCGCGCTTGACGGCCGGCAGGCGGATCTCCTTTGCAAACAGCTCCGGCTCCTGCCGGAGTCTGTCAAAGAGGTGCGATGCGCCGATCGCAAAGAACATCCGCAGCCACGGGTTCTTTGACTCCAGATAGTCCGCGTAATTATGGCTGAACATCCGGCACGCACGCGGCGGATCGGTCTTTGCATACAGTGTCATGAGCGTCCCCATGATGTGGTGATAGTACGGATCGCCCGTGACACGGCTTTCGATCTGGTCGGCATAGTAACGCGCTTTGTCAAGCTGTCCGGTACGCATATAATAGCTGACGAACTCGTTGTATGTCACCTGCGGAAAATGACTGAAGTGATACTGGCCCTCTGCCAGCGGCTGGAGCGCCTGCAGTGCTTTTTCCTCGTCGCCGACAGACAGGTAGTATTCCACCTGCTGGTCATAATAGAGCGCACGTCCGTCCGAAATGTCATCCAGTGGTTCGTCAAGGAAGCGATAGAAGCACATTCCGGCGATATCCTTGTCCACGTGCATATAGAACAGGCAGCGCTTCATGTAGTAGATCGAAAGCGATTTTTCCTCGCGGCGAAGCCGTTTTTTGAATTCACGGAAATAGCCGTCGATTTCCTCGCGTGAGATCTGCGGAAATTCCGGTGCGGCTTCCACGATCCACTTGAACGCGATCAGCAGCGAATGGGTATGGCTCTCGCTCTCCTGCAATTCGGTATGCTCGTCGTAAATCGCCAGCAGCTCCGGGAAAATGATGAGCGCAAAATAGCGGTCACCGCAGAAAATGGATTCCTCCAGATAATCATAGCGGAACCAGAACTGCCAGTTGATGCTTTGCTCAAGGTCGGCTTCATGGATCGCCTTGCGGATGGCCGTGAGGCGGGCTTCTCCGCGGTCGTATTGTTCAAAGGTCTGTTCCAGGTTTGCAAAATCGGTCATGATCTGTTTTCACCCCTTTATCAGGAAGTTCCCCATTCGATGAGCTGAATGAGATTTTTGTTCAGCATGGCAAGCTCGCTGCCCTGCATCGGAAAGCGTCCGGTCAGGAGTTCCTGCACATACAGGATCTCAATGCAGACGCGAACCTTTTCCGTATCCTCCATCTTGGCCAGCCGGCGGATCAGAGGATTGCGCCAGTTCAGATAGAGCGCGGCGCCCTTGGCATCAATTTCCTCCGCGAAGGCATCGAGCATCGAGGAAAACATCTCGTGGGAATGTTCCTTTGCACGGCGGATCTCGCGAAGTGTCTCGGTATTTTCATCGAGCATATAAAAGACCGGCTGCTGCTCCGGCGAAAAACTCCGGAGTTGGGCGTGCGCATCATATTTCTGCATGACATCGTCTGCGATCTGTACCAGTTCACGCGCCTCACGCACAGCATCCGCCGGCGGTTCCTCCAGCATTTCGTCAAATGCCGTCATTTCCAGCGGATAGAGGATCATGTCCGGATCGTAATCCTGCATCATCCGCAGGAGATCGGCATCGTAGACGTAGCAGGCATTGACGAGCGTCTGTCCTTGCCACAGCACGAGCGACTGCGTGCGGTGATACTGGTTGATGTCGGTCGTGAAGCAGATCGGTTCACGGCGTGTGAGCAGCTCCTTGCCGGTGAGCGTTCCGGTGTTCGTTTCAAAGGAAATGAACGGGATGAATGTCCGGAAAAACGTTTCGTCCTCGCTCGCCATGGACTTGATCGCCATGAGGTGGATGCGGATCATATCCTCAAGAAGTTTCGGGTTCGTGGCCGATAACCCGATGAGGTAGCTGGAGATGCATTCGGACAATTCGTCACGCGCCTGCGCCAGCAGTTCGTCCTCGTAGAAGCTTTCGCGCGATGCGGTCGGACGGAGCTTTGCTGTATTGAGGAACACGCGCAGGAAGCCCGACCATTTCGGCAGGATCGCGTCGCCTTCTTCGGTCAGGAGCATATTTTTCAGGTAGATGCGGTGCTTGCCTTTCGTGTGGAGTGACACCGCGTGCGGCAGGATGTACGCCACGCCGCTGAACAGTCTGGATTTCGATTCGAGCGGGATAAGTCCCAGAAAATCCGTTTCAAAGATCTCCTTGCCAAGCTGCATCATGCTGGCTTCCGCGGATGCTCCGGTACGGAACATTTCGTTGATGCGCCACTCCCATGTTTCGCTTTGCATCATGACCGGGAACGGCAGCGGCAGACCATAGAAGCGCACGAGCTTCGCGACGGTCTCCTCGTCGAAGTACTGCTCTGCGCCCTTCTTGGCGAGAATGCGGATGGCTGTGCCGACAGCAACTTCCTCCGCGGGCACCTCCACGATGCTGTAGGTGCCGTCAGGCTTGCCATGGAATTCGTAGGCATGGGCAGGATCCTTGACGGAACGGGTACGCAGGGAGATCTCATCTGTGACCATGAAGCACGAGAGCATTCCAATGCCGAATCTGCCGATATAGTCATCTAAAATACGCCCTGTGGTAAGATCGCGCTTGGAGCTTTGTCCGATGACAGCGAGGAATTTGTGGATCTCCGGTTCGGTCAGACCGGTGCCGTTGTCGGTAAATGCAATGGCCTTGCCTGCCTCCACGCGGATCGAGATACGTCCCTCGCCGAAATCCGGTTCGATCAGCCGTCTGCCGCTGATGGCATCCGTGCCGTTTTGCAGGAGTTCGCGGATGAACACGTCGGGACTGCTATACAAGTGATTGGCGAGAATGTCGATCATTCCGCCAAGATTGACTTTAAAAACGAATGGTTCTGACATAAGGGTTCTCCTTTGCATATAGCTGATTTAATCATACCATATCTGACGGAAAAATACAAGTGGTTTGGATAAAAAAATCCGGAAGCAGTATGAAAACTGCTTCCGGGTGGTTTTTGAGCCTGCCTTCATGTGAAGACGGGTTCTTATAATACGTCAATATCCATCGCAATGTGGACTTTGTAATCCGGATACAGCTCCGAGATCTCATTGAAAATATGATCATAGATCGCCTGACGATCGGCAATGGCAAAATCAAGGATCATGTCGAACTGACAGACCTTCTTGACTTCGTCCGCATAGAATCCATGCATTTGCAGGACGCCTTCGTGCTCCATGACAATGCGCGTGATGTCGGCACGCAGGCGCTTGACCTCCTCACTCCTCGTGTTACGCGAATAAATGCCGATGCCGGTCAGGATCACGCCGTGTTTTTCGTAGACCTGATCCCCGATGCGGCGTTCGAGAAGGTCGATCTCCTCGGCATTCAGGGTGTCATCGACTTCGATATGCACAGAGCCGATGTATTTCTCCGGTCCGTAGCTGTGCAGGATCAGATCATACGCGCCGTGGACCTCCGGTGCAGAGCAGATCGTCGTGCGGATCTCGCCGAGATAGTCGCCCTCGATGCGCTTGCCGAGGATATCGTCAAGCGTTTCCGACAGCATTTCCAAGCCGGACTTGATGATGAAAAAGGCGATGACCAGACCAACGATGGCTTCCAGGCTGATACCGGTCGTCATGAAGATGATCGCGCTGATGAGAACCGAAAGTGACAGGATCGCGTCAAAAGAGGCGTCCGAGCCGGATGCCGTCAACGCGCCGGAATGGACTTTCTCGCCCACGCCCTTGACATAGCGCCCCAGCAGGAGCTTGACAACGATCGCGGCTGCGATGACGATGAGCGTCACGGTCGAGTAGTCGGCTTCCTCCGGGTGGATGAGTTTTTTGATGGATTCGATGCCGGATGTGATACCGGCGTAGAGAACGATCGCGGACACGATCATGGCGCTGAGATATTCAATGCGTCCGTAGCCCAGCGGATGCTTTTTGTCGGGCTTTTTGGAGGCAAGCTTGGTGCCGACGATGGTGATGACGGATGAGAGCGCATCGCTTAAATTGTTGACTGCGTCGAGTGTGACGGCGATGGAATTCGCAAGAAGTCCGACGATCGCCTTGAATGTCGCAAGCAGGACATTGGCGGCAATGCCAAGGATACTGGTACGGATGATGATCTGGTCGCGGTTGGTTGATTTTCGTTCGCTCATGGATGGTCCCCCCTAAAAAGTAGGGGCTTCGCAATGGAAACCCCTGTGATTTTTGAATTCGGATCGTGATTACATCTGTGCGTTGAACAGTGCAGAAAGCTTGTAGACAACGTCCTCAGAATTCGCATTGATGGTGGCAGCTTCGTTGATCTCGGAAAGCTCGGAGAGCTCGTTCAGGCTCTCATTATAGCTGATCGTATAGACCGGGATGCTGTAGGCTTCCACGATATCGCGGATGTTGGACAGGCGGTTGCCGGTGTTGGTCTCGCCGTCGCTGAGAACGAACAGCATCAGCTTGGCATCCGGGATCTGCGCTTTCGATTCCTGAAGCATTTTCACGCCTTGCAGCACTGCGTCATAGGTGCAGGTCGCGCCGGCTGCTGTCAGATCCTGCACGGCGCCCGTGAAGTACGAACGCTGGTCGAGGTCAAACTGTGCGATCGGCAGGTTGATCGTGACATCGCTGCTGTAGGAAACCAACCCGATGTAGTTATTGCTGTTGATGTACTGCGACGCGCTCAGGAGCGAGGCTTGCAGGCGGTTGAGCGGATCACCGCTCATACTGCCGGACACATCCGCCACGAAGACCGCAACGACCGGCTTGCCAGAGTCCTTTTCTTCCTTCCAGAGCTGCTGGGCGTTCAGAAGTGTGACTGCATCAAACGCAGGCTCCGCCGCCTTGTAGGAATCCTTCTCATTGAAGCCATAGCGGCTCGCCGCGGACTGCTGGTCAGAGGACAGGCAGTACTCCGTAAAGGTCTTGAGGACTTCTTCCTTATCGGCGCCGATGCTGCCGACCTCGTACAGCGGGTTGTCGTGCCGTGCGCCGAACGGGTAGAATTCATATTTTTTCTGAAGTGTGGTGTCATTGATGTAGGTCTGGTACTCCATGATGCAGGCATTGAGCGAACCGCTCTGCATCGCGCTGCGCATCTGCTGCGTCGTGTAGCAGACGAACGGCACGTTTGCCTGGAATTTCTGGAATTCGCCAACAGCCGTTGCACTCAGCGGATCGTTGTTGTCAAAGCTGTAGAGCGAGGACACGAGGAAATTCAGACCTGTGGAGCTGGTGTAGGGATAGGTATAGCCCATCGAGACCTTGCCGTCCTGCGCAGCCTTTGTGATGGTTTCGATCGTGATCGAGCCGTAGTCGGCGGTCAGCGTCTTGACCGTATCACCAGATAGCAGGATGCCTGCGATATTGCCGACAAGGCGGTCGGTACCGTTCCGGGTGGAAAGCTCCGCACCGTTGGCTTCTGCCATCGTGCCCCACATGGAATTCGACGGCGTATAGGCATCCGGAAGATATTTGCCGGACACGATATAATCCGAGCCCATGCCGGACGAGATGCTGCGGACAGACACCGACATGGTCATGCCGGAGGACGTGCGGTTATGCTGTGCATTGAAGGACTTCGCCGCCTCGTTGAGCCATCCGTCCGTACCGGAGCCAGCCTTTTCGGGAGAGGCGAAAATTTCGATATTCACCTGTCCGTCGCCGGTAACGGTCAGCGGATATTCGTCGATGTCCGGCAGCGTATTCGCCAGGTCGTTTGCAGTGAAATCGACAGTTGCCTTGCGCGGCGTGCTTTCGGAAACGCTGACGTTGCGCAGGAGCTTGTCGAGCTTTCTGCCGGCTTCCTCCTCGGTGATCTCGTAGGAGGGCTTA
>JAFPXW010000191.1 GCA_017394565.1 Oscillospiraceae bacterium
GATGACTGTGATTTCGGAGGGTGGATTTTTCGGAAATGGGATTGAATTATCGGGGGCGCTGTGGTATAATGGAAAGGCAGGAATAGGCATTCGGCATATTCGTTATAAAAGGATAAATGAGAGGATAAAACATGAAAAAAGCGTTTAAGATCATAGGAAAAGTAGTGCTTGGATTACTGATATTATTAGCGGTATTTCTTATCGTTATGACGATCTACAATCAGATAATGCTGAGAAAAAACAAAGACCTTTACGGAACGCCCCTCGGACAGCTCGTCGAAGTGGACGGTCACAACATGAGCATCTACACCGAGGGGGAGGGTGAACACACGATCGTGTTCATGTCGGGCTGGGGCACTACCTCTCCAATACTGGATTTCAAATGCTTGTACTCACGTCTCAGTGATGAAAACAAAATTGCCGTTGTGGAGAAATTCGGTTATGGATTCAGCGATGTAGTAGACGGTGAACGTGATTTCGATACCATACTCCGTCAGGACAGAGAAGCACTCCAAAAGGCTGATATGAAAGCACCATATATACTTTGCGCTCATTCATATTCGGGATATGAAGCGGTCCTTTGGGCGCAGAAATATCCAGATGAAGTTGAAGCGATCGTCGGGCTGGATATGTGCATACCGAATGGGAAAGAAGAAGATACTATACAAACCAATGCGAAACTTGTAGGACTTGTCAAACTTATTAACAGAGTAAGCAGATATACGGGACTTGTCAGGATCGGTAGTTCAGAGTATTCAGGCACTCTTACCGGCGAAGAAGAAAAAATCTACACTGAGATAAATGCTCATATTCTCGCAAATGATACGATGATAAATGAGATGAATCCTGATTACGAGCTTGACGTTATAGACGAACTAAACTCTTCTCCGCTGCCTACAGTACCCGTGTTAATGTATGTTTCAGGAGATACCGCCCGGCAGGAGCTTTGGCTAAGCGGAACCCAGGCAATGGTGGATGCTTCCTCAGACGGAAAGCTCATAAAGCTCGACTGCGGTCACTATGTATATTCCTTTGAGTATGAGCGCATCAGCAAAGAGATAAAGGAGTTAATAGATAGCCTAAACGATTAAATAAATCAAATCAATGCAGAGCAACACCAGCTCTGCATTTTTTATACCCATTTCAAAATCCCCCATAACAATTTCACGATAAGAAAAGTTTTATGGCGCACAGGACTTCATGCGCACTGCGAATAGACTTTCACCCCGAAAGTGCGCTATAATTTTAGTGTTAGGCTGAGTAGTTCGGCTCGACTAAAATTTATGATCTTACGATCATAGCCGAGCCGACAAAGCTTACCTACAGGATCGGTGAGCAGCTTGATCTGACAGGCGGATACGCAGCGGCATCCTATAAGAATTCCTACGGAGAGACCGACGATTTTTCCTACGGCGATCCGCTGACCGCAGAGGTATTTTCCATTGATACCGATTTCGACAGCACACCCCCCGGCACATACACTGTGTATGTGCCAACAGCAGACGGAATGGCCAAGGCTTCCTTTACCGTTGAGGTATTGCCGGACGAGACCGCGGTCCAGGTGGAGGACGTGAAAAAGGGAGATGTCAATCACGACGGCAGTATTGACATCATGGACGGGATCTGTCTGAACAAGTACCTGCTGGAAGTCCAGACGCTCACCCCATCGCAGTCAGCTGCTGCCGATGCGGACGGTAACGGCGAAGAGGTGGATCCGACAGATTCGCTGCTGATCCTGAAATATGCAGTAGAGATCATCGACAGCTTGTAGCAAGCATTCTCCAATACAGACAGGAAGTGGGCGTCTGCCATTGCGCAGGCTCCCACTTCCTTGTTGATATATCGCTGGCGCTCTTCTCCCCCAATAACGATTGAGGGGGAGAGGAAGCGTATTACTACAGGCTTATTCTATGCTGCCGCCGTAAATCATCGCTCGTTTCATCAGGCACAGGTCAAATACATCGAGGTTGCCGTCACGGGACAGATCGGCTCTGTTCCAGTCCGGCAGACTGGTATCCTGTACATGAAGCAGCCATTTCTGAAGCAGAATCACATCGGAAACACCCAGCTCACCGTCGGAATCGACATCGCCCTTTACGACGGGCGCACCATAGCTGACGGGGAATGACGCTGTATCCCCGACCGTTTCATTTTTCTGAGTGACGGTGATCTGGCAGGTCCCGCTTCCGGGCGCCTCCTCTTTGATGGATACCGCAACATCATAGCGCTCTTTCGCTTCTTCGAGCGTGATATCTTCCAGCAGTGACGTGGTGGTGCCGTTGCCATTTGTTTCTGCGATCGTCAGCTTCAGGCCTGTCAGATCGAGGGCCTCCTCACCATGGATGATCGTATCATAGGGCTCGCTTGTGATCTGTACCTCCAGAAGCGTGGAGTCAGTAGGATCCGCAGGCACATCGACAGATTCCAGCTCGATCGTCTTGGTATCATGGTCGATCATGCTGACTCTGATCTCGCCCTCGCCGATGTATTTGCTGTAATACGCCGGAAGAAATACCGGGAGCATCAATCTGGTGGAGCTGTCCGCGCTCTTGATCTCGTAATCATAGCACAGAAGGTGCGTATTCCTGTCGATCACATCTCCGCTATGCAGTGTTCTGCCGTCAAGATAGGTCAGCCCTTCAAGGTCGGGTGCAAGATACATACACGAGCCCCAGTCACCGACATACTCTGCATCAAACGGCAGAATATAGTCGTTCTCGTTGATGAAAGCAAGGTCATAGCTGCCCTGGGTATTGACGATGTTTGCGGTACTGCCCTTATTTTTCCCGTCGTAATGCAGAATGTCGTACTGACGGAGCCTGTCTCCGAGCGAAAGCTCTGATGTGTTGTAGATCACGCTTTTTTCGACCTCACTGGAAACTGCAATGTCGAGAGATCTGCTGTTTTTTCCGTCTGCACGGGAAACGGTGATCGTTGCAGTACCGTCAGCAAGGCCTGTTACAATGCCGTCCTGATCGACCGTAGCGACGCTTTCATCGCTTGATGTATAGATGAGGTCAGGAAGCGCACCGTTCGACCATGTGAGCTCCAGGGGCGCAGATTCCCCGACGGCAAGCGTTTCCTTGAAGATCGACACGCCCTGCAGCGATGCGATCAGCTGATAGGCACCTACTGTATCCTCCGGAACAGATAATGCTGAAAACGATGCGCAGCAAATACAAGCGGCAAGTAATACGGATTTGATCGTCTTTCTCATGTTCAATTCCTCCAAATGAAAATCATACATCTCCTGTCACCCCGATCTTCGGCTTGTCAAAAAGTCCTTTTTCTGGTGATGGCGCACGGGGGAGTGCCCCACCCCCAACCCCTCCTCAAGGAGGGGCTGTTTTTTGCAAAATCACTGTTTGATGCCTGAACCCTCGTTCCTTGTCAAAACGAGGGCTTTGTCAGGCATCGGTCTGCGGTGTTACTTGAGCGGCAGATCTGCCGGATCCAGCAGCTCTACCACGCATTTGAGGATCGTGAGGGAATCGGTCGAATCGAGCGTTCCAAGTACAGTGACATCCGCATTCTCCTTGCCCTTGTCCGTCAGGGTATCAGAGCCGAGGAGATATTTGTTCAGTTTAATAACGTCCAGGATATCGACAATACCGTCCTCGTTCACATCGCCGTAGGTCACAGCAGGCGCCTGCGTCGGCTCGGTCACGATGGCTTCTTCACCCTCACCGAGAAGCTTGAGCAGACCTAAACCCGAAACATCTGTATACCCCATGCCGGAGAGGTCGTACCAGTTGGAAATTGCGGTACGCTTGCCCTGTCCGTCGCCGTCGTCGTTGATCTGCGCATCAAATCCCACGATCTGTCCGGCATTGAAGCCGCCGAGGGTAGACGGAATGGCGATCTCCACCAGATAACCGTCAGCTGTTTTCTGCGCTGCGGAAACAAAACGGTCGGTCGACAGTCCGTCCGTGATCGACTTTTCGTTGTCGTAATTCACGCGCACCTGCACGTCATCCGCTTCATAGGAACTGGTCTTGTGGTTGTTCTCATCAAGGAAGATCTCCACGGTATCCTGCTCGTACACATTGCTGGAAGCCTTGGAAAGAACCGGATCCTTGACTTCTGCCAGCACATAGAGGTTGTCCGCATCCCACAGAAGCTTTGCCGTACCGGTCGCACCGGAGGTTCCCATCGAGAACGTGCTGATCGGCACAGAAAGTGCATCCGCCCATGCCGCGTCCGCCACGCCATCGACCTTGACCGTGCCTCTGGTCGCGTTGGCGATGGCAGGAATTTCAGAAATGGTCAGCTTGCCATAAGTGTCCGCATCGGGAGTGGCTTTCAGGGAATTCCAGTTCTCACCGTTGAGGCTCAGGTCGAAGCCGATCGAATCGCCGGTTTTGATCAGGGTATTAACATGGGCAAAGCTGATCTTCACGGTATTGTCGCCAGCCACAAGCTCATAGGTTTCCGGCGCGTGCAGCAGATCACTGTACACCGTGAGTGTACCAGCCTTTGCTGCGTTCACAGAAAGTGTGAGCATATCGTTGTTCCAAGCCGCCTTAAAACTGCCGGCAGAACCGATCGCATTGGCTGCCTGTGCATCGAATGCGAGTGCAGAATCTGCCGAAACATAGGCTCTTGCGTTCTTGACCGTCTGCACAGGTGCATCGGTGTCAATGACTGCATCATACGCATCCTTTGCCTGATAATCCTTATCAAACAGCAGGGGATAGCCGCCGATCCAGCTTGTGGAATCCGTGATACCCCAGAGGATGACCGCAGAAAGGTTCACGCCGCTGTCCTTGACACGCTTGTACATCTCGAAGCACTGGCGGTAACGCTCTGCAAGTGCCAGCAGATCCTCACGCGAATTGGAACGAAGGGAAACGTCCAGCTCAGTGACCTGTACTTCCAGTCCCATATCGGCATAAGCCCGCATCGCATTTTCGTACTGTTCGATGGAGGGAGAGGACATTCCGATGTGGGACTGCATTCCCATGCCGTCGATCAGCTTGGCATCCACGAGGGGCTGGAGAATTTCCTTCTGGATGTACAGGCGCTTTGCCTCGCTGTACTCATTATAATCATTGTAAAACAGCTTGCATCCGGACGGCGCGTATTTTCTCGCGTAGGTGAAGGCTTTCTGGATGTAACTTTGATCGCCGTACACCGAGACCCAGCCGGAAGAACCGTCGCCCTGCGAGTATGCACCAGCCTTGCGGATCGTACCGGAGTCAGAAGCGGCTTCATTCACGACATCCCATGCGTAAACGTGAAGCTTCGGATACTGCGTCGCGATGGCGTCCATCAGATTCTTGATGTAGTTCTCCATACGCTGATCCATGACTTCCGGAGAAACGAAATCCGCCGCAGCATCGTAATTTTCCTTAAAGAACCAGTCCGGTGTCTGCGAATGCCATACAAGCACATGACCGCGCAGATCGAGCCCGTTGTCCTCGCAGAATTTGAGCATTGCGGAAGCCTGCTTGAGCGAAACCTGCGGATTGGTCTGGTCGCCGTTTTCATTCATGTAAGCGACAGTCGCCGCCTGATCGAGAACGGCTTCGGGCTTGAGTTCGTTGCCGATGGTCACGGAATTGTAGTGCTTGAGGATGAGGTCCTTGGTCGCACCCTGTGAAAACTCGCTGCCGGCAACGGCACAGCCGACCTTGAAATAATCCTTGTACGCATCCTGCAGCGCTGTGATCTCGTCCTGGATCGCCGGATCCGGCAGACGCTCTGCACTCACGTCATCGAGGTAAAATCCCATCAGATCCTGTTCGGTGACAGAGGCTTCCGGCTTGTAAGCCGTCTGCACATACACATACAGATTCGACGCGCCTTCGGGGATCGTGCATTCCGTACCGACGTAAGTCCACTCGCCCTTGTTGGCGGTTTCTGTGTAGATGGTGTAATAATTCTCCTTGCCGTCGAGGTCGTACTGGAGGTTGATGGAGAATTTCTGGGTATCCGTCCATTTTTCGCCGTCATACATCACCCAGCAGCCGAACCGGTAGTAACCGCCGGCTTCGAGAACGAGCGTCTTGTTGCAGGTCGCGCCGTTCCAGAGCTGCTGACGTCCGTCGGTATAGAGCGAATAATCGCCGGAATGCGCGGCTTTATCCGTGACCTCGAGCGTGGTCTGCGAACCGCGCGTCTGCCAGCTCATTTTTGTGCCGTCGTCAAAATTGTCAGAGAAGCCGTCATTTCCGGCTTCCTTCTCGATCTTTTCACCGTTCACGGTGAAATCATCCATGTAAAAATCCGAAAGCGTCGCAGCTTCCACATACACAACGATATTCGATGCATCTGACGGCACCGTATAGCTGCCCTTGATCGTGGCCCAGGTGCCAGCCTGCGCGTTGACGGAGCTGATGTATTTGTAGTTTTCCTTACCGTTTGCATCCGTGTACAGACACTGCAAATTGAACTGCTGACTCTGACCGCCGACCTCGTCGTCATAGTACACCGCGACAGAGAGATCGTACTTCTGATCGGGGTACATGACGCCGATCATGGACGCACCGGCACCGTTCCAGTTGACGGTCCTGCCCTTGACGAACAGGGATTTCGCGCCGGAATTTGCCTGTGCATCGGACAGCAGGATCTCGGTCGAACCGGAGGTACGCGCCTTCCAGGTACCGAAGGATTCCTCAAACGTGTCGTTGACCAGTTCCACAGCTTCCGCGCTGACGGGCAGCGTCAAAGGGGTACAGGTCAACAGCAGCGCCGCCGTGAGCGAAGCTGCCAGAGCCTTGTGTTTCTTCATTTCATTCATCACCTCATGTAGAGTGTGTCCGCCGTGCGGACGTTTCATCTTCTATGCGAGCCGGATGCTCACTAAATTAATTATAATCAAAAATGTACAAAATGTCAATAGCTTGTTTGAATTGATTTTTCGTATAATCAACTGAAAATCCCGGTCCCACACAAAAACATCCCCGAAGCCATAAAAGATCGCTTCAGGGATGTTGTGTCAACATTCTTTTAATATAAAATAATATAAAAATCAGAAACTCATTCCAGCGGCATCGGCGGTGCCGTCAGTTCCTGCTCATCAGCCGTCGTTGGCGCATCTGTCAGCTCCGGCGTTTCGGAAACAGCCGGCGCAGCGGGTTCCTCGGATTCCGGCGGATCGGTCTGCACCTGCGTATCCGGCTCATCCGAAAGGTCTTCCGTACTTTCCTCCGTGCTTTCCGGTTCGGTTTCAAACGTCGGCAGGGGATTGCCCGACCAGCCGCCGTGGCTCTCCACCCAACTGCCGGCGCCGATGCTCGTTTCGAGGTAAACCTCCGAGCCAACCGCCACCAGCGAACCGCCGGCAACGCTCTGACTCAGCACGACATCCATCGCATATTCCGTATTGGAAACATACACAATGACCGGTGTCAGACGAGCTGCTTTGAGGAGCGCACGGGCATTTTCCGCCGAAGCGTGCGTCACATCCGGCACGCGGACGGTTTCAACGCCCTTGCTGACGGTCATATGGATGACCGTGCCCTGAGCGACAGTTTTACCGGGTTCGATATCCTGCGAAATAATGACGCCGGCAGGGATCTCCGGATCATAGACCGTCTCCGCCTGCATCGCATACAAATGCATGGCTGTCAGTTCCGCCTTGGCCTTCTCGAAATCCGTTCCGACATAATCTTCGACCTGCTCCATCTGTGTCACGTCAAGATCATCACGACCGAGCGAAACGGTCAGCTTGATGAGACTGTCGCGTTCGAGCTTCACATCCGGTTTTGTACTCTGCTGGATGACCGTACCCGGAGCATCGTCGGGGCTGGTCTTTTCCTCAAATTTCACGATAAACCCGAGCTGCTCCAATGTCTCCTGTGCCTGTCCGCGTGTCATTCCGCACACGTCGGGAACAAAATTCGCCCATCCGTCGCTGATCGTCAGACTTACCGTGTCGCCGACGTGCAGAACAGCACCGGCATCCGGGGACTGCATCACGACCTGGTTTTCCGAAATGACCGGATTATCCTCACGACCGGCAAGGATCACATTCAAGCCAAGGGCTTCCAGCTGTGAAACCGCTTCCTCCTGATCGAGATAGAGCAGCTCCGGCAGCTGCACCTCGCCGTCGTGAAGCGAATACACCACATCATCCAGTGTCTGCGCTGCCGGCTGACTTCCGAGCTCGCCGACCTTCACGCGCCAGAGCAGAGCCGGTGTGACCAGGCAGCAAACGCAGAACGCAGCCGTTGTGATGGGCGTAAACACCCGTGTCAGGAACGACGGATGCTGCGTATGCAGGAATTCCGGCTGTACCCGGCGGACGGCCTTCTTCGCGTGAAGCGCCTTCCAGAGGCCAGCGACCGTCATATCCGGATCGTAAAGTCCATTATAAATTGCCGTTCGGATGGGAACCGGGAGCTGTTTTGCAGCCGCGTCTGAATAGAAGGCTTCTCCCGCCATCATCCGGAACAAAAGCAGGCTCACCGCGTGCAGATCATCAGCAGCGGCAGCTCCGTTCAGGCGCTCCAGATCCAGCCAGCCGCGCAGAATGCAGCCATCCTCCGAAACGCGGATGCATTCCGGGGTGATCGCGCCGTGATACAGTCCTGCCGCGTGCATCCCTGCCAGCGCATCCAGGATCGGCGCGATGTGCCGGATCGCGTCCTTCGGAGCAAGCGGCTGATCCAGGAGCGTGAGGAGGGAAGGGGAGGCATCGTCTCTTGTCACATACCACACCGTACCCAGCGCCTCAAAGCCGTCCTTGACCGCCGGGACCGCATCCTCATCGGCAAATTCCTGAAGCATCGCCAGCCGATGGAGCGTTTCGTGCCGGATCCGTTCAAACAGATCCGCCGATTCCTCAGAATACGGCACAAACCGACCTTCTGAGTCCACACGGCACCAACGCAGCGGCACCAGCTCAGACAGCAGACAATCCCTGCCGGAGGACAGCTGCAGTGCGCGGAAGCAAACCTCCGTGCCGGTGCAGTACAGAGGCTCCAGGATCTCGTAATCCCCGCGGATCACGGTACCTGCCGCAGGAAGTGCAGACCGCAGTTCAGATGGAAACCGTTCCGGATGTTCCAGATACCAACTCATACGATCACCTCCTTACCTGCAGCGACAGCGAATCCAACGGCAGATCGCTGATCGAACGCATACCGCTGTGAACATGAACAGCGGAACGGAAAGCAGATTCATGCAGCGGCAGATCGCCGTAATTCTCAACGAACATGATCTGCTGTGCTTCCTCAGTCAGAAGGTATTGAAGCCAGAGCATCCCGATATTGCGGGCATTTTCGCTCACGCCATCGCTGATGGAGCAGTACATCTCATACTGCACAGGGAACGTCCCGTTCACGGAGACCGGCATCATCTGGACTGCGCCGGAGGTGATACCGCTGTGCTCCGCTTCGGCCATGCAGGAACTGCTGGCAAGAACCGGCGTCTGCGCATTCATGAGGAACTCCGTGAACTGCTCCGACGGCACCTGCGCCGCAGACTGTGTGCCAAGAAATTCCGCCGCACTGGCGTCATACAGCGTTTCTGCCGGCAACGACGCAAAATCGATCGTGCCCTTCCGGGTGCCGAAGTCGTTATCCGCATACACATTATAATACAGCGCCGGGATACTGCATCCAAGCGGCAGGGAATTACCGAAACCGGACAGATCTGCAATATAAACATCACGCATGGCAGAGGTCAGCGGCGTGAGGTCAGCGGCATGGCGCAGAACGATCTCGTCCTGCGTATCCATGAAAACAGCCGGCGGCTCTGCACCGTGTTCCACAAGCGCCAGCGCATCCTCGAATGAACCGTCTGCATAAATCTTGATATTGACGCCGCAGTCAGGATTCTTGCGCTCGAAGCCAGCCGCAAGCTTCTGATACATGGCAAGTGTTGCCTGTTCATCGGCATGATCGCGCAAAGGAAGCCAGACAGAAATGACCTCCGGCTGAATCTTTCCTTTTTTCAGAGCCCGTGTCAGAGGCTCACGGTGCGACAGGAGCTGCTTGACGCCGAATACCGCACCTGCCAGGCACACGATACACATTGCAAGCCGCACCATTCCCCGGATCTTGCCGGCGCTGATGGGTTTGCGGGTGACGGTTCTGCCGGTAAGCGCTGCCTTGAGGGATTCCGCATCGTGGTAGGAAGCACGCAGGAGCTTGTCGAGGTTTGCAGTACCGGCAGCTTCATGACGCTCGATCGGGAGCAGGGACATGAGAAATGCCGTCAGACCGCGCATATCATGCTCTGCACTGCCTTCCAGCGAAAGGTGATCCGTTCCGACACGCAGCTGTCCCTGTTCGTTGAAGCGCAGATCATCCTCACAGAGCGTGCCAAAATAAATGCCATTGCGGTGAAGCGCAGAAAACGTGTCGCAAAGCATGATCCCCAGACTCTGCGCATAGGTCGCTGTCAGAAGGGGAGCCGCCTCAAACAAGCGTTTTCCGATCGATTTATGGCTGACCATATAGCAAGTACCATTCTCCTGAAAGGATGCCATGACGGGTTCCATATGGGGCACCTGGCCAAGCGAGGATGCGATCTGGGTAAACTCCTCCAGGCCCACGCGAAACCGTGCGCCTGCGACTGTATCCGGATCGATCTCCAGGTCGATCCCCTGGCGTTCGCATGACTGCATCGGGCAATACTCCCGTACTGTCACCAGATCGCCGTTTTCGGCATC
>JAFPXW010000192.1 GCA_017394565.1 Oscillospiraceae bacterium
ATGGTGATGGTACGATCGATGTTTTCGACTTGGCACTGCTCAAACGCAAGGTGTTCCAGATGAAGTGATGTTTCTCATAGAAATGATGCCCTTGAGCGCTGCAAAAACGCTCAGGGGCATCATTTCTATAGAAACATCACTTCATCTGGAACACCTTGCGTTTGAGCAGTGCCAAGTCGAAAACATCGATCGTACCATCACCATTCATATAGGCATTCACACTAAGCTTCGCGGCTGGCTCCAGTCCCAGCAGGTACTTTTGCAGGAGAATGATGTCCAGCACGTCGATGCTCTGGTCACCGTTGACATCGCCTGTCCAGTCGATCGGCACTTCTGCGGTTTCTGTGGTCGGTTCTTCGGTCGTGGGTTCTGTCATCTCCGTCGTGGGTTCGGTCGTCGCTTCCGTTGTCGGAGCTTCCGTCGGTTCAGTGGGAATCTGCTCGCCGGTCAGGTATTCACTCAGCACGCCGCACCAGTATTCCGCCATTTTCTTGTAGCCGTCCTCGCTCGGATGCACACCGTCACCGAGGTCTGCTTTCGTCAGGACAGCATTGATGTCCGCCTGCACGATGGGCTTGCCTTCAGCGGCTTTCTTCGCAACGACCTCGCGCACCTGCGCATTGTAATCATCGACCGCCGCATCCATTTCCTCCACCGTGTAGGCATCGGTGTAGGTCGTCACATCCGCGTCCATGTAAGGGATCGTGGATACGTACAGCACGCCGTCCTCCGGGATGTAGGTCAGGATCGAATCCACCAGCTTTTCCAGACGATCCCCTGCGTGTTCGAGGTCGTAGGACGAGAGAATGTCATTCGTGCCGATCTGCAGCATGACCACATCCGCCGGATATTCCTCCATCAGCCAGTCGATAAAATTGTAAATGCCCTGTCTGCCGGGACAATCCTCGATCGCGTAGCCCGAATAGCCTGCATGATCCGGATCGCAGACACCGTCGATGTACCAGCCGTTCGGCCCGACAAAATCCACATCGTCCGTCAGCCCCTTGTCATGGAGCAGATACCACAACGGGATGCGATAGCCGCCAACCACGGTAAAGCCATCGGTGATCGAGTCGCCAAGCGGCATGATGCGTACTTTTTCCGTTTCGTCCACAGCACCGGCTGTCAGGAGCGACGGCAGCATCGTCAGCGCCATCACACCGGCCGTCACAGCGGACACGAGTTTCTGTAATTTCATAATACCTTCCCCTTTCATATATGGTTTTACGTTTATTATAGCATATCCGAGCCGGATTTGTCCATCTTTTTTCCGGAAGTGGGAATGTTCTGCGACTTTTTGGAACCGATTTGCAACGCAGGAAGCCGTTTTCGTGTGAAAATCAGAAAAAATTTTCAAAAACCTCTTTACTTTTATGCTATGATGTGTTAAAATAGATGTAAGTGGTCAGAAAAGCGCATTTCTGGCACAATGAGTCAATGAAAGGAATCACCAATATGAAACGAGGAAGATCCAAGCCCTCAGCTGTTGAAGAGCTGTATGAGGCGATCCTTTGTCTGGAAACCAAGGAGGAATGCAGCGCGTTCTTTGACGATCTCTGCACCGTTCTGGAACTCCAGACCATGTCCCAGCGTCTTCAGGTCGCGAAGATGCTGCGCGAACATCACGTTTACAGCGACATCGTTGCCGCAACCAGCGCCAGCACGGCGACCATCAGCCGTGTCAATCGCTCTCTGAACGGCGGCTATGACATCGTGTTCGACCGTCTGAAGGCGAGAAATCAGTACCGTCCCACGGTCATTGAGAATACCGGCGAGGAAAAGGACAGCGAATGATCCCGCACCGGATTTGCCGGAAAAATCCGTATTTCCGGCAGTTTTGGGGGAATTTTCTATGATATTATCTAAATTTGCCCTATTTCCTATGTGAAATTCTGTTGAAACGACAATTTTTCGCAAAAACCTTGACATTTCGGGAAAAATCGTATATAATACAAATATATTATTCTTAATTGGAGGATGTTACACTATGAAAAAAGCAGAACTGATTCAGGTCGTAGCAGAAAAGACCGGCAAGTCCAAGAAGGACGCAGCCGTTTATGTTGACGCAATCTTCGAGTCCATCAAGGACGCTATGGTAGCTGGTGACAAGGTTACTCTGACTGGCTTCGGCGTATTTGAGGTTCGTGAGCGTGCAGCTAAGCAGTGCAAGAACCCGCGTACCGGCGAGATGCAGAACGTTCCGGCTTGCAAGGCTCCGGCATTCAAGGCTGGTAAGAACCTGAAGGAAGCTGTCAACAAGTAAGTTCAGCAAAGAAATCACCGCCTACGAAACACGCAGGCGGTCTTTTTGTTTAAGCAGGGCGATCAACCCTGCTTCTTTTTATAGTCTGCCACCAGTCTTTTCTTGAGTCCCTTGAGAATGTTCTCCCGTGCTGTGACCGCAAGTTCCTTGTCCGCAGGCGGTGTCCCCTCCAGCGGATACGGGATGCCGAGTTCCTCATATTTGCGCTTGCCCATGTCGTGATACGGCAGGCAGTCGATGCCCTTGAGCGTTTTCAGGCCGCCGAGGAAATCGCCGAGGCGTTCCTGCTCCTCCGGACTGTCCGTCCAGTCTGGTACGATGACATGGCGGATCCAGATGTCGATCCCCTTTTCGCTCAGACGTTTCGCAAACGCGAGGATCCGGTCGATCGGCTGCGAGGTCAGCGCTTTGTGGCGTTCGGGATCAATGTGCTTGATGTCGAGCATCACGAGATCCGTCACCGAAAGCAGCGCATCAAAGCGCTCCGGACAGGCGGGATCGTAGCAAATGCCGGACGTGTCCAGACAGGTGTGGATCTTCCGGCGTCTGGCTTCCGAAAACAGCGCCGTCAGAAATTCCATCTGCGCCATCGGCTCACCGCCGGTCGCGGTAATGCCGCCGTTCCGGTAAAATGCCTTGTTTCGTTCATACGCTTTCAGGATCTCGTCCACGGTCATGGATGTACCCTTGCCGAATTCCCATGTATCGGGATTGTGGCAATACAGACATCGCATCGGACATCCCTGAAAAAACACCACAAACCGCACGCCCGGCCCATCGACAGTCCCGAACGACTCCGTAGAATGGATGTGACCGATCAGTTCTTCCATCTTAAAACAGCTCCCCTTTTCGTAAACAAGCATTGCCCCCTTCACCATCCGGTGTCGGGGGCTTTGCGATTTCAGCTATGTTTGATCAGATCTTGTCGTGGAACGTTCTGCTGATGACGTCGTCCTGCTGTTCCTTGGTCAGCTTGATGAAGTTGACTGCGTAGCCGGAAACACGGATGGTCAGCTGCGGATACTTCTCCGGATGCGCCTGTGCATCCAGCAGCGTTTCACGGGTGAAAACATTGACGTTCAGGTGGTGGCCGCCCTTCTGTACATAGCCGTCCAGAAGCTCAACCAGATTGTCGACCTGCTGCTCATTTACATTGACATCTGCCATGGTAATAACCTCCTTGTAAATATGGGTGGTTTATGGAGCTTTAAAGCTCCTCATCATCTTCCTCTGGTTCCTCGCCGAGATTCGGGACGGCACAGGGGCCAAGCTTCGGGTTGCATTCCGTCGAGTTGACGGTCTGCACCTTCGTCTGCTCCCCGATGTCGAGATTAATGTGCTGGCTGCCTGTCTCACACAAGTGATCGAGCAGCGCCACCAGCTCATCGGGATCCATATCCGCAGGAATGTTCGGATTCTGATTATTCGGCTGCATCTTCATTGAGCGCCTCCTGTGTCAGGCGATCAATGTCCAGATCGCCTGCGAAGATCTTGGTATTCTTACCGAGGGCATCCGGAATGATGGAGAAGGTATTGGAGATACCGTCCTGTGCGTGACGGAACGGAAGTTTCGCAACAGAGGACAGCGATGCAACTGCACCGTGGGTATCTCTGCCGTGCATCGGGTTTGCACCCGGAGCCAGCGGCACGCCCTGCTTTCTGCCGTCCGGTGTGTTACCGGTCTTCTTACCGTAAACAACGTTGGAAGTGATGGTCAGGATGGACATGGTCGGTACGCTGTCGCGATAGGTGTGGTGCTTTCTGATCTTGTCCATAAAGGTGCGGACGATATTGACTGCGAGCTGATCTACGCGGTCGTCGTCGTTGCCGTACTTCGGGAAATCGCCCTCGATCTGGTAGTCTACCACGACATTCTTGGCAACGTCGATCACATTGCCCTGCTTGTCGGTGATCTCGATATCCTTGCGGATGGGCTTTACCTTTGCGTACTTGATCGCAGACAGGGAGTCAGCAACGACCGACAGACCTGCGATACCGGTTGCAAAATAGCGCTTGACATCGCGGTCATGCAGTGCCATCTGGAGTCTCTCGTAGCTGTACTTGTCGTGCATATAGTGGATGACGTTCAGGGTGTTGACATACAGACCAGCCAGCCACTCCATCATGTCGTCATACTTCTGCATCACATCGTCGAAGTCGAGGTACTCGCCCTCTACCGGACGATACTTCGGGCCGACCTGAACGCCGAGGCGCTCATCCACACCGCCGTTGATCGCGTAGAGCAGGCACTTTGCGAGGTTTGCTCTTGCGCCAAAGAACTGCATTTCCTTGCCGACACGCATGGAGGATACGCAGCAGGCGATGGTGTAGTCGTCGCCGTGGGTAACACGCATCAGGTCATCGTTCTCATACTGGATGGAGGAGGACTTGATGGACATCTTTGCGCAGAAGCGCTTGAAGTTCAGCGGCAGCTTGGTAGACCAGAGAATGGTCATATTCGGCTCCGGTGCGGTGCCGAGGTTATTGAGGGTATTCAGATAACGGAAAGAATTCTTGGTGACCATGTGCTGACCGTCTACAGAAACGCCGCCGATGGACTCCGTCACCCATGTCGGATCGCCGGAGAACAGCGAGTTGTATTCCGGTGTTCTTGCAAACTTGACCAGACGCAGCTTCATGATGAAGTGGTCGATCAGCTCCTGTGCTTCACGCTCGGTGAGGATACCGCGCTCCAGGTCACGCTGGATATAGATATCCAGGAAGGTGGAGGTGCGTCCGAGGGACATTGCAGCACCGTTCTGCTCCTTGACAGCAGCAAGATAGCCGAAGTACAGCCACTGGATCGCTTCCTGTGCATTCTTTGCCGGGCGGGAGATATCGAAGCCGTAGATCTCACCGAGCTTCTTGAGGTCCTTGAGGGCATTGATCTGCTCAGAAAGCTCCTCACGCAGACGGATGTTCTTGGAGGTCATACGAACGAAATGGGTAGCCTTCTGATGCTCCTTGTCCTCGATCAGCTTATCAACGCCGTACAGAGCCACACGCCTGTAGTCGCCGACGATTCTGCCTCTGCCGTAAGCATCCGGCAGACCGGTCAGGATCGCTGCGTGACGCGCAAGCTTCATCTCCGGCGTGTACGCATCAAAAACGCCCTGGTTGTGAGTCTTTCTGTACTTGGTGAAAATTTCAACAACCTCCGGATCTACCTCGTAGCCGTACTCCTTGCAGGCCTGCTGTGCCATACGGATACCACCGAACGGCTGGAGGGAACGCTTGAACGGCTTGTCTGTCTGGAAGCCGACAATCTTCTCCAGACTCTTGTTCAGGTAGCCGGGGCCATGAGACGTGATGGTGGAAATGATCTTGGTATCCATATCGAGGACGCCGCCCGCTTCGCGCTCCTGGCGGGACAGATCCATCACCTGCTCCCAGAGCTTGGTCGTCGCCTCAGTGGGGCCTTCGAGGAAGCTCTCATCACCGTCATACGGTGTGTAGTTCTTCAGGATAAAGTCGCGGACGTTAACGGAGGTGTTGCTCCATCTGCCCGGCTCGAAGCCTTCCCACTCGGGTGCAAAAGATTTAAACATATACTCAATCATCCTTTCCATACACAACAAAACGCCGCGGCTGAACCGTACAGCAGCTTTACGTTCTGTTTTCCTTACATATATCATACTACTTTTCCGGCTATTTGTCAAGGGAATGTCAATCTATAAACAAAGAGCGAATCGCGAATCGTTCTTTTTTTATAGATTTGTTGCCGAAGCGGTGCGGTTTTTATACAAAATGTGGTGGTTAAAAAATCCATTCAGCCAGTTTTTGTATATCTGTCGGCGTTTCACAGGTTTACATGGGGAACGCTTCTTTATCGTCTATTTCCCTCCGGAAATGCATATACTCCTACCACGATCCGCAAAAGCCACACACAGTTTGCAGATCCCATCCCGTGTATAAAGGAGTGAAACCATGCGACATCAACCGAATGAACGAGCCATCCAGCTCGGTACATACATCCTCGAACACAAGGCGACCGTCCGCGCTGCCGCGAAGGAATTCGGCATCAGCAAATCCACAGTCCACAAGGACGTCAGCGAACGTCTGCCACATCTCCAGCCAGAGCTTGCGGCACAGGTACACCGCATCCTCGAACTGAACAAGCAGGAACGCCACATCCGCGGCGGACTGGCGACCAAACGGAAATACGCCCTCCTCGCCGAGCATCGCAGGACATTCCGTCCGAGATGAAACGTCCCGGCAAATTCTGACAAATATCGCGCCGCAGATGTGGTATACTATGGTGTGTACCAATCAGGAGAAAGCCATGTGCTTTCTTCGATAAAGGAGGCTAACTGCATTGCAGAATGTACAATACGACATCGACCGCTTTTCAGAAAACGTCATGCTGGCGCTGGAGCAGGCCATGCTGCTTGCCGGCGATCTGGGGCACACCTACATCGGGACGGAGCACTTCCTGACGGGGCTGGTGCGTGTCACGGGATGCCGCGCAGAAACGCTGCTGCGCCGTGCCGGTGTGACCGAGGCACTGCTGGCGGAACAAATGCTGCGTACCATCGGCAAGGGCAGCCGTACAAATCCCACCTACACCAGCATGACGCCTGCCCTGCACCGGATCTTTCACGAGGCAGAGCTGCTGGCACTCGACCAGGGGCTTGCGCGTGTGGGAACGCGCTGTCTGCTGCTGGCGATCGTCCGCGATGAAAACTGTGCCGCTGCCGAGCTGCTGGAAAGTATGCACATCGACCTGTACCGCATCGAACAGGACTGCCTTGGCGGAACGGTTCGCGGCGAAGCTTCTGTCCGTGTGCCGACAGAAGCGGACTTTCCGCAGCTGTTTCGTTTCGGGAAGCTGATGCTGCCGGCGGAGGATGCGGATCCGCTGATCGGGCGCGAGGAGGAGATCGAACGTGTCCTCCAGATCCTCGCGCGGCGTTCCAAGAACAACCCCTGTCTGATCGGCGATCCCGGCGTTGGGAAAACCGCCATCGTGCAGGGCGTTGCGGAACGGTTCGCACGCGGCGAAGTGCCGCCGCAATTACAGGGGATGTTCATTTTCTCGCTGGATCTCGGTGCAATGCTGGCAGGCGCGAAATACCGCGGTGATTTCGAGGAGCGCATCCGTGCGTGTGTGGATGAGATCACCGACCGCGGCCGCATCATCCTGTTCATTGACGAGCTGCACACGATCGTGGGCGCAGGTGCCGCGGAGGGCGCGATCGACGCCGCCAACCTGCTCAAGCCTGCCCTTGCACGCGGGGAACTTCGCATCATCGGTGCCACAACACCGCCGGAATACGCCGCCACGATCGAGAAGGACGGCGCCCTCGCAAGGCGCTTCCAATCCGTCGATGTCCGCGAACCGTCCGGTGAGGAAACGCTGCGTATCCTCGAAGGCCTGCAGGACAGCTTCGAGTCGTATCATCACATCCGGCTGTCCCCTGCCGTCCTGCAAAGCTGCATTGCGCTGTCACAGCGGTATATCGGGGATCAGCACTTTCCGGACAAAGCGCTCGATCTTCTGGATGAGGCGTGTGCAAGGGCTTCCCTGCGCGGTTCCTCGGATGAAGTCGCCGCGGAGGATGTGGCAGCCGTGGCATCCGTCCGCACCGGGATCCCGCTGGAACAGATGACTGCCGCCGAACAGGAACGCCTGCTGCATCTGCAAGCGATCCTCCGCGACCGCATCATCGGGCAGGACGAAGCCATTTCGCAGCTTTGCGATGCGGTTTGCCGCAGCGGTGCCGGCTTCCGGGATCATGCGCGGCCAGTCGGATCGTTTCTGTTTCTCGGCCCGACCGGTGTCGGGAAAACCGCCCTTGTCCGCGCCCTCGCAGAAACCCTCTGCGGTGACAGCAAGGCGCTGTTCACGGTCGATATGTCGGAATTTCAGGAAGCCCATTCCGCATCGAAGCTGATCGGCGCACCGCCCGGCTATGTTGGCTTCTCGGAGGAACCGGCTTTCTGTGAGCATCTGCGCCGCCGGCCTTGCAGCATCGTTCTGTTCGACGAGATCGAGAAGGCGCATCCGGATGTGCTGCACCTGCTGCTGCAAATTCTGGAGGACGGGACGCTGACGGATTCTGCCGGCCGGAAGATCAGCCTGCGCAACGCGATGATCTTCCTGACATCCAACATCGGGATGCACGACCAGACCGCAAGCGTCGGATTTCTGCCGGATCTGCCGCGTGCGGAGAAAGCTGCCGAACGGCTGCGCGGCGTACTTCCCCCGGAACTCATCAACCGCATGGACGAGATCCTGCTGTTCTCGCCGCTGGACGAAAACAGTCTGCGCGAAATTGCAAGACGGCAGTTCCGTTCGCTGCGGTCGCGTTCGGAGGAGCTTGGCATCACGCTGGAGTTTGACGAAAGTGCTGTCTGCGCAGCCGCCGCCTGCCCTGAAACCAAACGCTACGGCGCACGTCCCATCCGCCGCTGGCTGACGCAGGAAGCCGAAAGCCCCCTCTCCCGGATGTGGCTGCGCGGCGAACTCCACGCCGGCGACACCGTCCTGCTGACCGCAGAAGGCGATGGCCTTGGCATCCGTGTTGCGGCAATGACAAAATAAAACTTCCCCCGAAGCGTTGCTGTCCCGCTTCGGGGGATTGCTTATACTACGCGCTCTTTCAAAATGTTCAAAGAACATTTTGAAATCCGCCATCTCTGATGGCAGGCTTCACAGCCATGCAAAATGGATTAAGAGGCGAGTATTATGATTCAGTTTCCTCGTCGTCAGAGGGCTCCTCGTCCTCGAATTCCTCGTCATCTTCCTCCTCGGCCAGCTCGCTGAGAAGGTCGCGCAGGGCTTCCTGCCCCTCGCCTGTCTGGGAAGAAAACGGGATCGCGTGGATGTCCTCAAAACACGGGATCTCCTCTGCGAACGCCGCCATCCGTTTGGTACGCTCGGTCTTGTTGAGCTTGTCCGCCTTCGTAAAGACGATGATAAACGGGATCTCCTCGTCGATCAGGCGGTTGATGCTTGCCAGATCATCCGCAGACGGCGCATGGCGCATATCAATGAGCTGCACCACCAGCCGCAGGTCGCGGTCAGCACGCAGGTAGCCGGCGATCAGCTTGCGCAGGCGTTCCTGTTC
>JAFPXW010000193.1 GCA_017394565.1 Oscillospiraceae bacterium
CCGTCCTTCACACAGAAATTCGGCGCATCTGCGTCAATTGTAAAGCCCTTGACATTCGTGGTACGCAGGAACGAATCATGCGCAAAGGTTTCAAGGTCGTGCGGCAGATGGATGTCTGTCAGATGCGATGCGATCGGAAATGCGCTGTGATTGATGTAACGCACGCTGTCAGGGATGTGGACTTCCTCCAGGCTGCGCTGGTTGCGGAATGCGCCGGACGCGATACCGAGCGTTCCGTCTTTGATCGTGAGCGCCGTCAGCGTGTTCACTTCGCCCTTGTAACCGATCGCGAACTTGCCGAGATACAGCACACCCTCCGGCTGTACGGCTTCCCATGCCGTGCCGCCCATGACCGGATCATCCATATAAGAAATGCCGATAGATCGCAAGGAATCCGGTACACTCGCATCCGCCAGTGCCGTACATCCCCGGAACACGCCATCCTCGATGACTTCCACACCGTCGGGAATTTCGATATGCGTCAGCGCTGTGCAATCCTGAAAGGCGCGTGCGCGGATGACCGGCGTACAGCCATTCCATTCGATTTCCGTCAATTGGGAATTCGAGTGAAACGCACCCACGCCGATCTCCTGTAAGGTGGACGGCAATGTGATTTTTTCGAGATCTCTGCAATTAGCAAAGGCGGACTGTCCGATTTTCGTGATACCCTCCGGAATGTTCCATTCCTTGACGTAAATCGGCCCATAGCACGCCAGACTTCCGATCTCTGTGACAGGCAGACCGTCAATTTCAGTCGGGAACTTTATGCGGGACTCACCCTTGTACTGGAGCTTTGTCAGACAGATGTGGTCGCCGCAGTTATCGTATTGAAATGTCGAATAGCCTAAAATTTCAGCGATATTCGTGGATGCTGCACTGGCCGGAATAGATGCCGCAGGGGTTGTCAGGAGCAATCCGGCAAGCATGATTGCCGGGAATTTCGGAAATTTCATGGGAATGCCTCCTTTGGGGAAATTTGCTTTCATTTACTATAACGAGTGTAGGCACGAAAATTGCGGCGATTTTTGTAAATATTTTGTGAACAAACAGAAAACGCGGCGAGATCGTGGATCGTTCGCCGCGTGAAGTTTATTTCAACAGTTGTAATTTTATCGCATTTTCGAGCAAAATCTGGTTTTTTGCATTCATTGTTCCAAAGTGTTCCAGCGTACAGATCACCTTCCGGCAGTTCCGGAGAACCGAAAGCGCTGTCTGGAGTGAATCATCGCCGATCTCCTCGAACGGCGGTGCCGAAATGACCTGCGCCGCCAGTGCCTTGGCACAGGGAAAATCAAGGTCATTTTCGTGCAGAACGCCTGCTGCAAAGGGAATCCCCTGCCGCTGCAAATTCCGGTACACCGGAATGCCGGTTCCGGCACCGCCAATGACGAAAACTTCCGGCTTACCGGCGTTTTTTTCAAGTTCCGGCACCCCGTACAGCGGATGAAAGCTGCCGCGCGAGATCCCGTAAAGCCGCGAAATATAATCCCCTTCAAACACCTGTGCGGGTGTTCCGATGCGGTCAGGTTTGCCGTCCCCGATGCAGATGATCCGGTCGGAGATGCGCTCGGCGAGATCCAATTCGTGCAGCGACATCAGCACCGCCAATCCGCGTTCCTGCGTGAGCTGCTTGATGAGCGCAAGCAATTCAAGCTTATGGCGAATGTCGAGGTAGGAGGTCGGCTCATCGAGAACAAGAATTTCCGGTTCCTGACAGATCGCGCGTGCCAGCATCACACGCTGCCGCTGCCCGTCGCTGATCTGTGTGAAACTCACCTCACGCAGCTCCCAGACATTGGTCATGCGCATGGCAGATTCGACTTTTTCGCGATCATTTGCGGAAAGGATCCCGAGCCGTCCCGTATAAGGATAGCGCCCGGTCGCCGCAACATCTGCGCACGTCATGAGTTCGGTTCGCATCCGTCCTGTCAGAAACAGAGAGAGCTTTTTGGCAAGCTCGATCTCCCGCATCTGGTTTTCCGGCTTCCCATCAATAAAAACCGTTCCGGCAAGCGGTTTGAGCTGCGCGGCGATGCTTTTGAGAATGGTCGATTTTCCGGCACCGTTCGGCCCGATGAGCGTGACGATCTCGCGCGGGTAGACCGTCAGGTCAAGTCCGGAGACGACGGCTTTGTCAGCGCGGTACCCGACAGTCAGCGCGTCGGCAGAGAGGATCGGATTCAAGTTAAACCCTCCCTTCCTGACGGCGCAGCATCATCCAGACAACTACGGGTGCGCCGAAAACTGCTGTCACGGTGCTGATGCTCAGCTCGACCGGAGAAAAGAGCATTCTCGCCAAAAGGTCGCAAAACAGGCAAAAAACGCCGCCACCAAGAAAGCACGCCGGTATCATCAGCAAAGGGCGTGCAGTGCCGAACAGCCGCTTCATCAGATGCGGAACGGCAACGCCGACGAACGAGACAGGCCCTGCAAACGCCGTCACGCACGCAGAGAGAATGCTTGACAGCAGGATGAGCAGCACACGGAATCGCTTTACATTGACGCCCATGTTCTCGGCATAGGTTTCGCCCAGCTGATATGCGCCCATCGGTTTGGAGAGCAGAAATACCAGCACGGTTGTCACCAGCACCGTGACCGCGATTGCGCGGACATCGCTCCAGTCCGTACCGGAAAAAGAGCCCTGTGCCCAGTTGTGGAGGTTGACGATATTGGCATCATCCGCGAACGCGACGACCAGCTCTGTGACTGCGGAGCAGATATAGCCGGTCATGACACCGGCGACGATGAGCAGCGACATATTGCGGATCTTTCCCGAAACAGCGATGATCCAGGCTGTTGCAGCGACCGAGCCGACCAGGGATGCGAGGATCATCCAGAACGAGTGCAGCACCAATCCGCGCTGTAAACTATAGACCATCAAGAGTGCGACTGCAAGCTTTGCGCCAGAGGAAATTCCCAGCACAAACGGCCCTGCGATGGGATTTCCGAAGAAGCATTGCAGCAGAAATCCCGATACAGACAGCGCACCGCCCAGCAGCAGCGCCGCCAGCATTCGCGGAAAACGGATGTGCAGGAGAATGCTTTGTGCCGTCGGATCGGCATTTTTGCCGGTGAGGGCAGAGAATGCGTCCTGTACCGACATGACACTGCTGCCGGAGACCAGATTCCAGATGAGCAATACGATCGTCAATCCGATCAGCACCAGAAAGCTCAATGTATAGCGAAGTTTCTTTCGTTCGTGCATCTTCTCACCTCATTGCAGGCGGTGGAGATAGGTCGTGTCCCCGCCGTCATC
>JAFPXW010000194.1 GCA_017394565.1 Oscillospiraceae bacterium
CGGCGCAAGAACATCCCCAGCGCAGAAAACCTGATCCGCGTCCTGCGGCGGCACGGAACGCTCCCGGATATCAATCCCATCGTGAATCTGTATAACGTCATCTCCATGGAGCGCCGTCTGTGCATCGCGGCGCATGATCTGGACCAGGTCGAGGGCGGACTCACGGTGAAGCACCCGGATGGCACGGAGCGGTATATCCCCATGGGGCTGACCGAGCCGGTGCCGCTGGACGCCCATGAATACTATTATTGCGACGACGCCAACGACGTACTCTGCCGTCTGGAGCTGCACCAGTGCAGCAAAACGGTGGTGACGCCGGAAACGAAAAACCTGCTTCTGATCCTCGAAGGACACGACGCGACGCCGGACGCAGTGCTGGAGGACGCGGCCAGAGAGCTGGTCAATGAGATCGTGCAGCATCACGGCGGGATCGGAATGATTTACCATGCGGAGGTGGAGGGCGCGTGAACTACCGGTTTTGTCCGAACTGCGGAAAGCGGCTCACGCTCCGTCCGGCAGGTGATGACGGGCAGGTGCCATACTGCGAAGCCTGCGAACGATACTGGTTTGCGACCTTTCCCAGCTGTGTGATCGTCCTCGTTGCCAATGAGCAGCAGGAGCTTGCGCTGATCCATCAAAGTTATCTGTCCGACAGCTTCGACGTCTTCGTCTCGGGCTTCATTGCTTCCGGAGAATCGGCCGAGGAAACCGCCGTGCGGGAGGTGCAGGAGGAGCTGGGATTGGAAGTGCAGCAGCTCATCAGCACCGGGACATTCTGGTACCCGGATGCGGGGCAGTTGATGCATGGCTTCATCGCATATACAAAGAAAGCGCCGCTGTCCCTCTCCGATGAGCTGGATGGCGCCGGATGGGTACCGGCAGCGGAGGCGCACAGGACAATGTTTCCCGTCACCGCATCTCCTCCGGCATATGCAATTTACGAAACGTATCTGAAAAACGAAAATCTCAAGAAAAAGGAGTAATATTCATGACGGATTTCAGCACGGACGCGCTGCACGGCAGCAGCATGAAGGACGCTTACGGCGCATTGGTCACGCCGATCTACAATTCCTCTACATTCATTTTCGACTCCACGGCGCAGGGCGCGGCGCGTTTTGCGCTGGAGGAGGCAGGCTATATCTACGGACGCATCGGGAATCCCACCTGCGCTGCCCTGGAGGAGACCATGGCAAAGCTGGAGGGCGGCGAGGCCGCGCTCGTGACCGCTTCCGGCATGGGCGCGATCACGGCAACGATCTGGACGTGCATTTCCGCAGGCGAAGAGATCGTGGCGGACAAGACACTCTACGGCTGCACGTTTGAATTCTTTGAGCATCATCTCAGCCGCTTCGGCGTCAAGGTGCATTTAATCGAGATGACAGACGAGGCGCAGTTACGCGCTGCGCTGAACGAGAAGACCCGCATCGTCTATCTGGAAACGCCCGCAAACCCGAATCTGAAGATTACCGACATCGAAAAAACAGCGCAGATCGCCCACGCCTATAACCCAGCCATCCGCGTGATCTGCGACAACACCTTCTGTTCGCCCTATCTGCAGAGGCCCCTCTCCCTCGGCGCGGATCTGGTGGTTCACTCCGCAACGAAATATCTCAACGGTCACGGTGATCTGCTTGC
>JAFPXW010000022.1 GCA_017394565.1 Oscillospiraceae bacterium
CTTTGTACTTGGCGGAGAGGTTTGCCCACTCCCCTGCCTTAACGGACTTCGATGCAATTTCCTTGACCGTTTCTTCGCCGGTCGTTTCGTCGATGGTGCGCACGGACAGATGGAAAACTTCCTCCGTGTCCGCCTGCACTTTTACATTGTAGGTGTACAAAATGCCGCCGGCGAGGTAGAAGCCCTTCGAGGAGGCTGCGCCGTCGAGGGCGGAGGTCCTGCCGGTGACAGCCAGTCCGCGTGTGCCGCGGACGCCTTCGGTCGGCTCCAGAACGGCCTCGTCCGAGATGCCGTGCCAGCCGTTGTAGGTCACTTCAAAATCGTTGTATACTGCCTGTGCCGCTTGCGCGTTCATCGCAGGAAACGCCGCAAACGTCGATGCTGCGCACAGGATCGCGGTCAGCGTCGCTGTGAGTTTTTTTAGCGTCATCGTAAATTCCCCCTTGATATCTCTCTTTTGATGTCGGTGCAGAACCTCGGTTTCCGGACGTGCGGCATCCGGAAGTTGTGAGGTTTCTGCACAATTTCTGTCAACGTTGTCATTGTAAATTATACATTATATTATACGCAGTGTCAATAGAGAAATTGCAGATTCGGTGGATAAATTGTAGCGTTTTTGAAATTTTCATATAAAAATATTACCAAAAATATCAAAAAAACACGAAACGACCGGATCAAGCCGGTCGATTTCGTGCAATGCCATGATTCGGTTGTTCACGCCGCTGCAGGATCTCACGCTGGAGCAGTGCCAGATCGAAAATATCCACTTCCCCGTCGTCGTTCAGGTCGGCAGCCGCAAATTCCTCCGCATTCTCGATGCGCTGATTTCCGTGCAGGTAGCGCGTCAGCTGCACCAGATCCAGCAGGTCGATCGCGTCGTCCTCGTGAACATCGCCGCGGATGCGCTGACGGGGAGGCTCTGTCGTCGGTTCCGTCGCTTCCTCCGTTGTTACTTCTGTCGTCGGCTCGGTGGTTTCCTCCGTCGGAAGCTCGTAATATGGCGTATTCTGGGGGTAGATCCGCGTGAACACGTTCAGCGATTCGTTCGGGTAGCCCCAGAAATTGAACAAGCCCTGATTGTCATACGACGATCCGCCAGCCTGCGTTGCGGAGGAATCGTAGTCCAGCGCATAGGATGTCGCCCAGCCGGAGCCGTGTTTTTCCCAAAGATCGCGCTGTTCCGACCAGCCGATCTCTGATTTTCCGATCCATGCAGGTTCCCAGTAAAATACGCCGATGCCCTTGCTGCCGACATCCGCGACCGCCTGAAAGACCTCCGTCAGACACTGCGCCTGCCCGTCCACCGACACCTCATACCGCAATTCCGCGCCGGATGCGCCGGAGGTGATGACATTTCCGAAGCTGTCGCCGTCCTCGTCCGTGTACGGGTACGCCGTTTCCGCGACCATGACATACTTGCCGTAGGTGTCGGCGATATTTTTGAGAACGGAGGTCAGATTGTCCGTCGTGCCATGCCAGTAGGGATAGTAGGATGTCGCAAATACGTCATAATTGACGCTGCACTCGTCCAGCACCTTCGCGTACCACGGGTAGTAGCCAGTGGAGGGATTCGCGAAATGCAGCACGCGCAGGATCGACGGATCGAAGTCCTGCACGGCATTGCAGCCGGCAATGAACATCTGGCAGATCTCGTACATATCGGTTTCGCCGCACATCACGCAGTTGGTCTCGTTGCCGATCTGCACCATGCCGATGTCCGCACCGGCATCGCGGATGGTTTGCAGGCTGTCGAGCGTGTAAAAGTAGATCGCAGAGCCTTTTTCCGCGCGGCTAAGCCCTTCCCACGCTTTCGGGACGCGCTGCTTTTCGGGATCCGCCCAGAAGTCGGAGTAGTGAAAATCCACCAGCAGCTTCATGCCGTATTTCGCTGCACGTCTGCCGATCTCCGCGGCTGTTTCGACATCATTGTTGCCGCCGCCGTAGCTGTGGCCCTGACCATCGGTCGGATCATTCCAGACGCGCACGCGGATGTAATTCACACCGTGATCCGCCAGCACCTTGAAAATGTCCTCCTCGGCATAATCCGTATCGTTATGGAATCTCACGCCCGCTTCCTCGACTGCCAGAATGGAGGAAATATCCACGCCGCGGATGGGTTCGCCGTCGTTGAAACCGGCTTCCAGCTGGGAAAAAGTGACTGTTTTGTCGTAAGCCATCGGCTGCACCGGATGGAACGGGATGGAACTGCACAGCAGCACCGCCGAGAGCAAAATTGCGGAAAGTTTCTTCATACGCATGACCTCCGGATGTCATAATCATTCTTCAACTTCGTGTATAGATATTATTGATAATTACAGTATAACACATCAGCCGGATTCCGTCAAGTACTTTTTGAAGTTTTTATGAATTTTTTCAGGAATTATCCTTCACGAGCACAAAACGAACCCCACAGCGCATCAAAGCCGTGGGATTCGGGATCTGTTACTGAATACCGTGGATCCGTTTGGTCAGTGCGATCAGATCTGCGACCTCCGCCTTTCCGCTTTCGTCCATATCTGCCGCTTTTTCCTGCTTTTCATCTGCAAAGCCGTTCACAACGCCGCGCTTGGCCAGTGCCAGATCAAAAATATCGATCTCGCCGTCGTCATTCACGTCGCCGGGTGTCACCACGATCGGCTCCGGTTCCGGTTCGGTCGTAGGTTCGGGCTTTCCGGCGCCCTCGACTTCCACACCGTCCAATGCACCGACGATGTCGTCCACGAAGAAGCTGTTCGTGCCGTCGTCGGTCTCCACATAGAGCACGAGGTTCTTCGCGCCCTCCGGGATCAGATAGCTTGTGTTGGAGAGCTGTACCCACTCGCC
>JAFPXW010000195.1 GCA_017394565.1 Oscillospiraceae bacterium
ATTGCAAAGATCGTCGGCAAGGAGCAGGAGACAGAGGCTTTCATTGCCGCGGAGCATGAGCGTGTCCGCCCGAAGATCGAAGCCCTGCGTGAAAAGCTCAAGGGGATCAGCGGCTTTGTCCTGACCGGTTCCTCCTATGCACACGGTCTGATCTCCGTGCTGCGTGACCTTGGCATCACCGTGGACGGCTCGGTGGTATTCCACCATGATCCGGTGTACGACGGCGGCTATGAGGAGCAGAACACCCTGAAAACGCTTGTGGAGGAATACGGCGATATTCCGCACTTTACTGTCAGCAAGACACAGCCGTTCCAGCTTCCGCAGCTGCTGGAGCGTGTCAAGACGGATTTCATCATCATCCGTCACAACGGACTCGCCCCGAATGCAGCAAGAATGGGGATTCCGTCCTTTGCGATCGGTGATGAGCATTTCCCGGTCGGCTATGACGGACTGATCCGCGTGGGCGAAGCTGTCCTCGAAGTGGTCGCACGAAAGAAAATGAACCAGGTCCTCAAACGCCACGTCAAGCTGCCCTACAGCAAGTGGTGGCTCAGCCAGAAGGATCCCTTCATTCTGGCAAAGCATCCGGAGATCCTTGACGAAGAAGCACAGGAGGTGCAGGAATAATGGCAAAGAAACCGCATACAACCATCACACATCCGCATTATGCCTGCGCCATCGGTGCAGCATATACCGTTTCCGCGATCCCGGGCGGTGTCCCGATCATCAACTGCGGCCCGGGCTGCGTGGATCAGCAGTATTTTACGATGTCCTTCTGCAACGGCTTCCAGGGCTCGATCGGTGCCGGCGGCGGTGACATTCCCGGCACGAATTCCGGCGAGAACGAGATCGTGTTCGGCGGCGCCAAGAAGCTCGATGGCGTCATCAGATCCGCGCTGAAGATCATGGACGGCGATCTGTTTGTCGTGCTGTCCGGCTGCTCTCCGCAGCTGGTGGGCGATGATGTGGATTCCGTTGTGAAGAAATACCGCGAGGCAGGCTACCCCATCGTTCATGCGGAGGTTCCGGGCTTCAAGGGGAACAACCTCTGGGGACACGAGGAGGTCGTGCTGGCGATCATTGACCAGTTTGTCGGCGAGGTCAAGCACGTCCGCCGCCGCAAAAAGCTCATCAATCTCTGGATGGGCGCTCCCTATTTCAACACCTTCTGGCGCGGCGATTATATCGAGATCAAGCGCATCTTAGAGAGTGCCGGCTTCGAGGTCAACGTCCTGTTCGGCAGCGAGAGCGCAGGTGTGGAGGAATGGAAAAGCATTCCCAAGGCGTCATTCAACCTGGTGCTTTCCCCGTGGCTGAATCTGCGCGTGGCAAAGCATCTGGAGCAGAAATACGGTCAGCCCTATCTGCACATCCCGGTCCTGCCCGTAGGTGAGGAGGCAACCTCGGCATTCCTGCGACAGGTCGTGGAATTTGCCGGCATCGACGGGACAAAGGCGGAGAAATTCATGGAACGCGAAGCAAAACGCTATTACTATTTCTTCGATCATTTCGCAGATTTCTTTGCGGAGTACTGGTTCGGATTCCCATCGCAGTTTGCCATTGTGGGGGATGCGGCGTATAACATCGCACTCTCCAAATTCCTTGCCGACCAGATCGGGCTGATCCCGGTAGGGCAGATCATTTCGGACAACACGCCGCAGAAGCACCGTGAGGCGGTAGCAGCACTCTACACGGAGCTGTCCGAGGGCGTGCCGGGCAATGTGGAGTTCATCGAGGATGGCTACAAGATCGAGGAGAAGCTTTCGGGCTTTGATTTCGGCAGCGGCACA
>JAFPXW010000196.1 GCA_017394565.1 Oscillospiraceae bacterium
ATCACCGTCGCCTGCGTCCGATCATCCACGAAGTAGTGGGTGCCGCCGTCCGTCCAGCCATAGATGCACGCTTCGTGCTTCCATTGGTAGTCTTGGTGCCCCATGGTGAAAGCGTTCTTGTTCCAGATCAGCATTTGCCGCACCTTGCCAAGCGCCTGATTCGTCGCCTGCCGGAATGCGCCACCAACCGTCTCGGCGTGCCAGATGTAAAACGGGGTGCCGGGTTTCATGACTTCATGCATCCGGGTGAACGCTGCAACGAGGAAGGCAAGGAACTGTTCTTCCGGCATATCATCGTTCTGGATCGTCAGGCCGTTGCTGCCTTCATAAGCGACATTGTAGGGCGGATCCGTTACTACGAGATCCACCTGCTTGCCATCCATGAGCGCTGCGACGTCCCTTTTCTCTGTGCTGTCGCCGCAGTAGAGGACATGCCTGCCGAGCAGCCAACGGTCACCGAGCTTTGTGAACGGCTCCGTGCCCTCCGGCGCTGCTTCGGGTGGGTCGTCTTCCACGATCTCGCTCTGATCATCGAATAGGTCGCTCATCTCACTAACGTCGAAGCCCGTGAGTGTAGCATCAAAGCCGCTATCGTCGAGGTCGCGGAGGAGGGCTGTCAACAGCGGAATGTCCCATGCGCCGCTGATTTTGTTCAGCGCCACATTGAGAGCTTTTTCCTTCTGTTCGTCCAGATCCACCACGACGCAATCGACCTCGGTGTATCCGAGATGCTGCAGCACCTTTAGCCGCTGATGCCCACCGACGACCACGCCGGTGCGCTTATTCCAAATAACCGGCTCAACGTACCCGAATTCCTCTACGCTGCGGCGCAGCTTTTCAAATTCTGGATCGCCGGGTTTCAGGTCTTTGCGGGGGTTGTATTTTGCTGGGAGCAGCCGCTCCACAGGGATCTTCTGAATATCCATTACACAAGACCCCATTCCGCAAACTTCTCGAAGCCTCCGATCTCACGAATGAAAGCACGGGCGATTTCCACAATCTCCGAATACGGTCTGCCATCGACCATGATGTCGCCGATGGCGCAGCAGAGCTCGACCGGTACTTCGTCCTGTTGGGCTTTGAGCCATGCGTAGATGTTCACGGAGACGTCGGCCTTCGACAGATCCTTGCCATGCAGCCCGCCTCCGGTCACGCTGTCCGCCATGTCGCTGCCGAGCTTCCGGTTGGTAGCGCCGGTGTCTACATCAGTGCCGCCTGTCCAGTCGCCGAGCGGGTTGATCTCCGCTTCTGGATATTCCTGCCGCAGCGTTTCCGTGCTCGCATGGCTCTGACAGATGATGAGCCGGTCGCCGTCAAGGATGTACTTGCCGTCTGTGGGATATTTGGCGTAGATTTCCTTCGCTGCTTCTGAAAGCGCACGCTGTTCATCCGTGACGGGGACGCCGCGAAAGATACCGTTGTCTCCGCAGCGATATTCCTCTGCCTGATTCTGCGCGAGGATAGGATCCTGTGCGACTTCGTGGTAGTCCACCACAACGTCGCCTGCGATCCTGTCGACCGCATCGAGGATATCCGTCACGGGGATGTGTTCGGATGACTCCGTTACGATATGGCAGAGGCCGTGCCCGATGAGCACCTCAACGGCGACCTTCGGGTTATCGCTTTCCCTGTATGCCAGATCCACGATCGCGCCTGCGATCCGATCCGCGATCTTATCCGGGTGTGCCGGGTTGACTTTCTCGTACATCTTCCGTTTCCTCCAATAAAAAGTTTTCGTAGGGCACGCCCATGTATTCCAGCACCTCGCGCATGCCGAGCCCGCCCTTGTCCCACGGCTTCATGCAGTACCGCCACAGCTGCGGGTGCGTTTTCTGCAGCCTCTGAAACCGGTTCGGCTCGCTGTCGAGGTGGACGCCAAACATGCAGAAGATGCATCCTGTCCGCACGTAGCCCATATCGTAAATCTTGCAATACGGGATATTGAACGTGTGGATGTATTCCCAGATATCATCGTCCGTCCAGAAGCTAAGTGGTGCGGAGACTGCCTTCTTGTTATCGAAGGCGTTGCAGCCGTATTTCAACCACGTGCTGGTTCGCAGCGATGATTCGCATGCCATCGTTCCGAGAATGGGAACACGTCCGGTTTCATGTGCATACTTGCTGATCGGCTTTTTCTTCATCTCTTTGCAGCAGCCCGATCCAATATCGAACGGCGCATTGAGCATGAACTTCCAGCGTTCGGAAATCTTAAAGCGCGATTGCTGGCCGTTTGTGCGGATCCCGTAAAAGTACTTCTGGATATCGTAGGTGTTCTTCTGACCGAGGCGGATGCGGTGTATCCACTCCGCCTGCTCCTTCGAGATGCAGGGGTATCCGCATTTCTCGATGACTTTCCGAAACGTGAGCTCCG
>JAFPXW010000197.1 GCA_017394565.1 Oscillospiraceae bacterium
AGCTCCTATGGTACTTCTCTCCGTCATTGCATTTCGATGAGACTATTATAGCACAAATCCTGCCGGTTGTCAAGCGGTTTTTTTCAATGAGGAATGCGTGATGCGTAATGCGTAATTGTGGTGTCCGCTAACGCGGACGGATTGAAACAGACTGTCAAATACAAAAAAGTCCTTTGACTAATGATAATTCTCCTTTTTGTCAAGGGACTTTTTAATTATGCCATTTTAAACGTCGCGTCAGCGACACATTCATTACGCATTGCGCATTATTTCTTAAACAGCTCCCGGAGCATCATCGCGCCGCCGGCGAAGGTCATACCGAACATGACCACGAACATCCAGCCGTTGGAGGTGCGCCATTGGATGCTGACGCTCATGATGACCGCTGCAATGACGATCACGATGCCGATCGCGATGAACAGCCAGCCCCAGAGCTTGCGGTCACACAGGAACAGCAGGGCGATGCCGATGAGCAGGGGGATCATGATGGTGCCGTTCGGCAGTCCGAAGCCGCCGATGTGGAAAATATACCCCATCCCCCACGAGCTGGAGATGATCAGATTCTGGAAGATCATGTACAGCCCTGCGCCGAACAGCAGCAAGCCGCCGAAAAACCGCAGAAGTTCAGGATTGCTTTTCTTTCTGCCGTCCATTGCCTTTTCCACGCCGTCGAGCATCTGGTCGACATTGCTCTCGGCACGGGTTTTCTTCTCATTTTTATGCGCTGCCGCTTCCATCTCGGCATAGAGTTCGTCCATATTCTTCTCAGCCATATTGATCCCATCCTTTCATGCGACGCAGAACCCCCACGCTTCTGCTTGTGAACAGTATAGCATAGAATGGGGGAAATGTCAAGGGCTTTGTTTCGTGCGTGGTGCGTAGTGCGTGGTGCGTAGTTGTTGTATCGCCTTGCGGCGATCTGTTTTATATCTCATAACGAAAAGTCCTCGGCTTTGGGAAATTCTCCCTTAGTCGAGAGGCTTGCTTATTAGTAAGCCTGTTTAGATCCGTCCGGCGGCAGCCGGACACCGAAACTACGAACTACGCACTACGCACTACGAACTTCACTTGACAACCCCCTCCCCCCTGTGGTATAATAGTCCCATACGAAAGGAGCGTCCTGTTTATGCAAATCCCGAATGATCCGGCTATTCTGCTTAGTTTCCTCAACACGCAGCTGCGTGACTTCTACCCCTCTCTGGAGGAATTCTGCAAGTCCAATGATGTGGATGTGCAGGCGATCACCGCGAAGCTTTCCATGATCGGCTATACCTACGATCCGGAGCAGAATCGTTTCCGCTGATGGCACCGCAGAAGAAACGCCGCACATGGATAGCGTTCTGCTCGATGGTGTACATGGTCTGTATGTGCTATCTTTTGTTCCTGCGGCGCCTCACCAACGGCCGTGCCGACGGGATCCGGCGCTTTGCGCAGGAACACGGCTACCGGCAGGCCGTGCGGAATTTCATCCAGCCCATTCCCCTGCGCACCATCCGCAATTTTTACCGGAGCTGGCGGTTCGCGCTGGATCGCAGCGGCTTCGATCTCTGGAATTATGCGTTCATCAACAACGCCGGCAATGTCCTGATCTTCGTTCCGCTTGGCTTCATCCTGCCGTATTTCTGGAAAGCCCAGCGCAATCCGCTGGTGTTCCTGTTCACGGCGGTGCTGCTCATCGGCTGTGTGGAGGTCACGCAGGTCCTGCTGCTGCTGGGGTGCTGCGACGTGGATGACCTGATCCTCAACACGGCCGGCTGCGTGATCGGCTATCTTTTGTACGGCATATTCTATCTCATGTTCAGGAGGCATCGTCATGACAGAACCCACCACAGCACCGACCAGGTTTAAGATCATCTGCCGCCTGCAAGACGGCAGCTACACGGAGGAGCTTCGCTGCGGCGACACGATCCGCACCGCACCCTTTTCGCCGGAGGAAGAAAATGCCTTCCGGCTGCTGCACACGTTCTCGCCGGAAGCACGCACCCGTGCGCTTTGCGCGAGCCATCCCGGCGGTGTCCTGGTCTTCCGCACGGACGACACGCAGATGGGCGAATTTCAGGCGCTTCTCACCGACGGGAAGCTGCCGGAGCATACAGATCCCTGATCAATCATCATACAAGAAAACCGGCTGATCGGAAAACGACCAGCCGGTTTGTGTTTTATGTGTTTTATGCAAAGGTTTTAAAAGCTTTCTGTACTGTGAAAATTACTCCTCAGCAGCGGGAGCATCTTCCGCAGCAGTCGCGGCCGCTTCCGCAGCTTCCTCGACCACCTCAGTCTCCACATCCTCGACCTCAGGCTTTTCCTGCTTGAAGCCGCAGTGCGGACAGAAACGCTGACCTTCCTGGACATACTTGCCGCAGTTCTCGCATACCGCAGCGCTGTCAACAGCCGCCAGCTCCGCTCTGGAAACCGCAATGGAAGCTCTTGCATCAGCGACCTGTGCGAGCAGTTCTGCAAAATCAGCTTCGCCCTTGTTGCCGTAGATCTCCTCGTACTTCTTGCCGATCTCAATGTATGCTGCATTGATCTTGCTCTCTGCCTTGGAGATGTCGTTCTTGATCTTCACGCGCTCGACCATCTTCTTGGAGCCGTCTACAGCGCCCTTTGCGAATTTTTCAGCGGAATTCATGACATCGCCGCCAAGTTTTGTCAGTTTTTCTTTCAGTTCCATCTTGGTTACCTCCTTATTATATACCGACTATGCCAGAACCAACCTTTGGTTCTGTATGCTACAAGTTTACCACAAAACGCGAGGTTTGTCAAGCCCCTTTTAGTTACAACTCATAATCAAAACCGCGCGGATGGCTACAGCATGGTCACAAATCGTGACGAATCGGGATTTCGTGTAACGAAATGGCGGGAAATGGCACGGGGCTGCGCCCCTGCGCCTGCTTGCTGCGAAAAAAAACGGATGCAGGTGGAAAAACGCACTGCATCCGCTTGTTTCTTAAAAAATGATCGGGTTGCCTGCCCACGCCAGTGCCGCAAAGACGTAATCCTGCGCACTCAGGGATTCCTCACGGGTGAAATTCTCATCGAGGAGAAAATCCGCCGCCCCCACGCACACCACGAACGAATTCTGCCGCGCCTCATCGCGCGAATACAGCATCGTTGTGAGCGTTTCGCCCTCGTAGGTCACGGGATCGTCCGATGTGCCGCCGCACGGTTCGCCGACAGCGCTCGTCGCCGTGCGCAGCATGAGATCCTGCTGCACATTGTCAAAATTGTCCATCACCGCAAAGCGGAAACTCCTTGCGCCGTGCAGATACAGCGGTCGCTCCGCCGTTTCCGGGACGATCGTCATGCCCGTCGGCGCGTGGATCTGATCCACCAGAATGTGATCCTCCTGCTCGCCCAGCATCCG
>JAFPXW010000198.1 GCA_017394565.1 Oscillospiraceae bacterium
GCACCCTGCTATGCCTTGCGGCAAGCGCTAAAGTTGTTAGCATTGATAAGGGGGCGCAGCCCCCTAAAAATAGAAAAAAATAGCCTCCTCCCCTCTGGGGATAAGCAGGCAGCCAGCGAGTTTACGAGCGCAGCTGATCGCTTATGCAGAGCAGGGGGGTGGGGGTGGGGCACTCCCCGGTGCGTCATTACCAGAAAAGGTTTTTTTGACAAGCTGAGACCTCACCGGGGTTCCCGATGAGGTCTGTTTTCTGGTTGTAGGGCATGGCGATCAGCCGAGTTCCCCGTGTTTTTCATATGTGCTGACTCTGACAATGCGGTTGCGGTCATCCACAAACACCACATTCGGGCGGTGCGCGGGAATTTCCTCCGGCGTCATGTCGGCGTAGGCCATGATGATGACGAGATCGCCCTTCTGTCCGGCGCGTGCGGCGGCACCGTTGAGGCAGATCACGCCGCTGCCGCGTTCTCCGGCAATGACGTAGGTCTCGATCCGGCTGCCGCTGTTGACATTCACGATGTGAACGTGTTCGTATTCATACAGACCGGCCGCTTCCATCAGGTCTTCGTCGATGGTCACGCTGCCGACATAATTCAGCTCCGCCTGCGTGATGACCGCGCGGTGGATCTTGCTCTTGAGCATGGAAATCTGCATACGTTCCCCCTATCCTTACACGTCTTCCGTAAAGAAGTTGTCGATCAGGCGCGTCTTGCCGATGTAAACCGCCATCGCGCACAGGGCCGGACGGTCGAGGGTGCCGATCTGCTGCATGGTCGCACAGTCTACGATCTTGACATAGTCGATGCGTGCCAGGGGCTCGGCTTCGATCAGGGAGCGCATTTCCTTCAGGATGGCAGCGCAGTCGGTCTCTCCGGCGCGGACAAGCTCCATTCCGCGGAAGATGGCTCTGGACAGGACGAGCGCTGCCTGGCGTTCCTGAGCGCTGAGGTAGGTGTTGCGGGAGCTTTTGGCAAGGCCGTCCTCCTCGCGGATGATGGGGCAGCCGATGATCTCGATGTCCATGTTCAGGTCATCGACCATATGCCGGATGACCGCAAGCTGCTGCGCGTCCTTCTTGCCGAAGTAAGCGCGGTCGGGCTTCACGATGTGAAACAGCTTGGATACCACGGTGCAGACGCCGCGGAAATGCACCGGACGGCTCAGACCGCAGAGCTCCTGCGTGAGGACGGTCATATCCACGAACGAGGAGAAGCCCTCATGATACATTTCCTCCGGCTCCGGATGGAAGATCAGGTCGCCGCCGTGGGCTTCCACGAGACGGGCGTCGTGTTCGATGTCACGCGGATAGCTCTCGAGATCCTCCGTCGGGCCGAACTGCATGGGATTGACGAAATCCGAAACGACAGTGCGGTCGTTGTCACGGTGGGATGCGTCGATCAGGCTGGCATGACCTTCATGCAGATAGCCCATCGTCGGCACCAGACCGACCGTCAGTCCCTGCGCTCTCCATGCCTTGACCTGTGCGCGTACTTCCTCTATTGTTTTCACGATCTTCATAATTCAACACTCCTTCAAAAGTTCACTGATGACATCATCGTCCACTGCATAGGTATGTTCCGGTGCAGGGAAGCTTCCGGCCTTGGTCTCGCGGATATACTCCGAAATGCCGCTGCGCATGAGCTCGCCGGCTTCGGCGAAGCGCTTGACGAATTTCGGAGTATGGCCGTTTGTCAGACCGAGCATATCCTGGTACACCAATACCTGACCGTCGCAGGCGTTTCCGGCGCCGATGCCGATGGTCGGGATGGTCAGCCGCGAGGTGATGATCTCCGCGAGTTTCGCAGGGATGCCCTCCAGCACGACTGCGCAGGCGCCGGCCTCCTGGATCAGCAGTGCATCTGCGATGAGCTTGCGAGCCTGCTCCAGCCGTTTTCCCTGCACCTTGAAGCCGCCGAAGGCATTGACCGACTGTGGTGTCAGACCGAGATGTGCCACGACAGGAATGGAAGCCTTCACGATGGCGCGGATCTGCTCGCAGACCTCCGCACCGCCCTCGAGCTTGACGGCATTTGCGCCGCCTTCCTTGACGAGTCTGCCGGCATTGCGGACGGCATCCTCCACGCTGACCTGATAGGACAGAAACGGCATATCTGCGACGACGAATGCATTTGCAGCGCCGCGTGCAACGGCAGCCGTATGGTGGATCATGTCCTCCATCGTGACGGGGAGTGTGTTCTCGTACCCCAGCATGACCATCCCGAGCGAATCACCGACGAGGATGGCATTGACACCGCAAGCGTCCATGATCTGCGCGGTTGTGAAGTCATACGCAGTAAGCATCGTGATCTTGTCGCCGGATTGCTTCTGCTGCATGAGGGTAGAAACCGTGTTTTTCATATTCAGTTTTCTCCTTGTAGCAATGTTACCTTTCCGTGGTGTACGGATAAGATACATTCTTATTATAGCACGTTTGGACGGGATTGTAAAGTGGGAAATGGGGAAATCCAGGGAGGGGGCTTTTTATGCAGGCGGCTGCGCCCCCTGCACCCCGTA
>JAFPXW010000199.1 GCA_017394565.1 Oscillospiraceae bacterium
AATCAATTATACTACGCGCTATTGCAAATCGTAATAACGATTTGCAATCCGCCGTCTTTGACGGCGGGGCGGCACACAGTCCGTATAAAACAGATGGGATCCGCATCAACATATTGACACCGCCTCTAAAAAAGCATAGCTTTCAGAGATATCTATAGATAATTGTTCAGCTTCACCAAATATTCAGGAAGAAAAACCTGTTTTTTTCACTTGACAAATCCACAAAAACGTGCTATACTGTGAATAGAAACAGCAAAGGAGCTGAAAGGGCTTTTCCCTTTCGGCTCCTTTTGTTTTCTCCGGAAATGGTACCGTCCGGATCACTTTGAAAGGATGAGTATTTATGGATTTACAAGAAATTCTCTCGCAGGTCGATTCCGAAATATTCGGCATCTGGTACCTGATCGGCGCAGCACTCGTGTTCTTCATGCAGGCTGGATTTGCAATGGTGGAAACAGGCTTCACGCGAGCGAAAAATGCCGGAAATATCATCATGAAAAACCTCATGGATTTCTGCATCGGCACAGTTGTATTTATGGCGCTGGGATTCGGGCTCCTGCTCGGTGAGGATGCACTCGGCGGATTCATCGGACTGCCAACTATGGGCATTTTTACGGACTATCAGAATTTCGACTGGTCGAATTTCGTATTCAATATGGTGTTCTGTGCAACGACCGCGACCATCGTTTCCGGTGCCATGGCAGAGCGTACAAAATTCCTCTCCTACTGCATTTATTCCGGTGTCATCTCTGCGGTCATTTACCCGATCGAAGCGCACTGGATCTGGGGCGGCGGCTGGCTTTCGCAGCTCGGCTTCCATGACTTTGCAGGCTCCTGCGCGATCCACATGGTCGGCGGTATCGCCGCACTCATCGGTGCTGCAATGGAAGGCGCTCGAATCGGAAAATTCAAGCGCGACAAGGACGGAAAGGTCATCAAGGTCCGTGCCATCCAAGGTCATAATCTTACCATCGGCGCACTGGGATGTTTCATTCTCTGGTTCGGCTGGTATGGATTCAATGGTGCAGCCGCAACGTCCGGCGGGCAGCTTGCCTCCATCTTCGTGGCAACGACCATTGCCCCGGCAATTGCAACATTTGTCTGCATGATCTTCACATGGGTGAAGTACGGAAAGCCTGATGTTTCCATGTGTCTGAACGCATCGCTCGCAGGTCTGGTCGGCGTGACTGCCGGATGTGACGTGGTCGATGCCATCGGTGCAACGCTTATCGGCGTGGTTTCCGGTCTGCTCGTGGTCTTTGGTGTCTGGCTGTGCGATCATGCGCTCCATGTCGATGATCCGGTCGGCGCGGTCGCAGTCCATATGTGCAACGGTATCTGGGGCACTTTTGCAGTTGGTCTGTTTGCAACGACCTCCGTGCCGGGCAATGATACGCTCAATGGCTTGTTCTACGGCGGCGGCCTGCATCTGCTGGGGCTGCAGTGCCTTGCCATCCTGACCGTCGGCGCATGGACAGCCGTCACGATTTCCGCGACCTTCTTCATCATCAAGAAAACCATCGGTCTGCGTGCTTCCGCCGAGGAGGAGATCGTCGGACTTGACCTGACGGAGCATAACCTTGCAAGTGCATACGGCGACTTTGCGCCGGCAGCGGATACTGTGCTGCAGCAGCAGCGTCAGGCGCTTCGCCACAGCGTGGATTCGAGCGAACTCAGGGACGTTTACGGCACGGATGCAGAGCGCATCACGGCACCAGCTGCCAAGGCCGATATTCCGGAGATCCATGTTTCCCATAACAGTGCAAAGCTTACCAAGCTTTCCATCATCTGCAAGCAGGGCAAGCTGGAGGAGCTGCAGCAGAATCTGGCGGCAGTCGGCATTGACGGCATCACGGTGACGCAGGTGCTTGGCTATGGCACACAGCTTGGCGCGACGACGTATTACCGCGGTGTCAAGCAGGAAATGCCCAGCCTCCTCCCGAAGGTCAAAGTCGAGGCAGTTGTGACGAAGGTGCCGGTCGAAACAGCCCTCGCGGCGGCAAGAAAAGCCCTCTATACCGGCAATATC
>JAFPXW010000200.1 GCA_017394565.1 Oscillospiraceae bacterium
CAAGTAAAGCCCCCTCCTGGGGGAGGGGGTTGGGGGTGGGGGGAAAGAAGGATGCCTGTTCAATTTGTTAAGTTGTTAGCATTGGTTCCCCACACCCCACGCACAGATTTAAAATAATCAGTGAGCCTTTAGGCAGAAATGGCAGTATATCGCGCGTTTACATGAAGCTCCCCCTTGTCGATGCGTTCGCGCAGGTCGGCGATCGGGACGGGCTTCGAGAACAGGTAGCCCTGCGCTCTGCTGCAGCCGATCTTCGCCAGAAAGTCAAACTGCTCCGGCGTTTCCACGCCCTCCGTCAGCGAGACCATGTCCAGCTGCTGCGTCAGATTGACGATGTTCTGGAGGATCGGGCGGGTTTTCAGGTTGTCGGAGAAGCCGGAGAGGAACTTCATGTCGATCTTCAGCACATCAAACTGGTAGTCCTTGAGGAAATTCAGCGATGAATAGCCGCTGCCGAAATCGTCCAGCCAGACCTTGTAGCCATCCTGCCGCAGACGGCGCATGGCAGCTTGCAGGAGATTCTGCTGGTCGCTGAGGGCGCTCTCGGTGATCTCGACATCGAGATATTCCTGCGGAACGCCGTATTCACGGGCTTTTTCCTCGAAATATCCGACAATGTCGCAAAGCTCAAAATCCAGACGGGAGAAATTCAGCGAAACCGGCGCGAACGCCAGTCCCTTGTCGGCAGCCTCGCGGTAATCGCGGCAGACCTGCTGGATGATGCATTGATCGAGCTTGTGGATCAGGCGGTGTTCCTCCAGAATTTCGATGAACACGCCCGGCGGCAGCAGACCGTAATTCGGATCCTGCCATCTGGCAAGGGCCTCCAGCCCCACGATCGAACGGTCAGCCGTATTGACAACAGGCTGATAAAAGACCTTGATATAGCCGCTTTCGATGGCGGTGTCGATGCTGTTGATGATGTACTGCTTCAGGTGGAAGCGATCCTCCAGCGTCTTGTCGTACATCTGGAAGGTCTGTTCGTAGCGCTTTTTGATACTGTTGCAGGCAAAACGCGCACGGTCGCAGGCAACGCTCGGATCAATCGTCTCCTCCTCCTGCATCGGGCGGTACGCACCGCATTTGAGTTCGAGGTGGACCTCACGCTGGAATTCGTGGATCTTCGCGCCGAGGGTACGGATGATCTCGTCACAGCCATCGTAGCGTGTCAGCACGACGAAATGGTCATCCGAAAGCCGCGAAACCAGCGAACCCGTGAACGCACTGTCGATCATCTTCGCGACCTTCCGGAGCAGTTCATTGCCCTCATGGAAGCCGTATTTTTCGTTATAGTACTTGAAATTTTCGATGTCAAAATACAGAAAAACAATGTTCTCCTTGTCGGTCGTGATGTAGCCCAGGAGCTTTTCGGCTTCGCTGCGGAAGAACACCATATTATGGATACCGGTCAGCTCGTCATTGACGGAGATCTTGTTGAGGTACGCATTGACTTCCTCCAGATGCTCGTCCTTCAGCGCCTGCGTCAGTGTCTTGTGATAATTGCTGAAGCTGATGATGAGCGTGGAGAGCCACATCGTGAACAGGTTGATCTGCGTGGCCTGTGAGAGTCCGCGCGTTTCGCGGATCGCCTGCAATTTCTCGTAAGCCTCCTCCGGCGTGTATTCGGAGAGCTTCGACAGCACGCTGTAGGCGCCGCTGACCGGTGCGATGCCGCTGATGCGCGAGACATAGAACAGATACGTCAGCGTCAGGATCAGAAACCCGACGAACGGCCGCCACACGAACAGGCACATGACGAACAGCTCCATCGTCAGGAAGGTCAGGATCTGCTCGCCCTTGGTGTAGTCGCCGATGGAGATGCGAATGCCAAAATACAGGCTGATGCCGGCAAACAGCCATTTCGCCAAAGTCCCGATCCAGCGGCGTTTCAGCTTACCTCGGATGTGCAGCAGGGCGCAGACCAGCATGAAGATGCCGGAACTGAGCAGCACGATGTAAAAGATCAGATAGTTCGAGAAATAGTACGAAAACGGCTTCGGAAGCTGACCGCTGAAATACTGGTTCAGCATCCGCACGATCATCCAGATCTCCAGGACGATGACAATGAGCGACATATGGATGCTTGCACGCATATTCGTATTGAAGAAATACGTCCTGACGTAGTCGCTCTGCTTGTCGAAGCCGAGCCATCGCGGTATTTTTTTAGACATAACATCACCCTCCCATCTGCACAGCTTTGCAGAAGTCAAATGTCTCTTACTATTATAGTTGATTTGATGCAAAATGTCAATAGATAACATATTAATTTTGGTCAAAATCAACAAACTGTAGAAACAGGAGAGGAGTTAACGAATTGTTATTTCCCGAGCAAGGCCGCCGCCTCCGGAAAGAGTGACAGCGAGCGCCGGAGGATGCCGTGGCAGTGGGCGATGGCGGTGCCGTAATTCGTGAACGGCACGTTCTGCGCAGAGGCGCTCTGCATCCGGAACTGCACCTCACGCGGCGGCAGCATACACGCACCGCAGTGGACGACGAGTTTGTATTCGCTGAGATCACGCGGAAAACCGGTGCCGCTGGACCATGCAAATTCCAGTTCACATCCGGCGTGCTGACGGATCCAGTTCGGAAGCTTGACAGTGACGATGTCATTGCACTGGCGGTGGTGCGTGCATCCCTCGGAGAGCAGGATCCTGTCACCGTCGTGCATGCTGTCGAGCGCCGCCGCGCCCTTGACAACGGTCAGCAGATCGCCCTTGTAGCGTGCAAACAGGATCGAGAACGAGGTCAGCGGAATGGTATCCGGAACGACCTTCGACACACGCCCGAACGCCTGCGAATCCGTGATGACCATGCGCGGCTGCGGGATCTTCGCGAGGGTATCCGCAAGCTCCGTATCGCGGCAGCAGACCGGGATCGCACCGGCTTCGAGTGCCGCGCGGATGACCTGCTGCTGCGGCAGGATGAGCCGGCCCTTCGGTGCGGATTCGTCGATCGGGATGACCAGCACGATCAGGTCGCCGGCGGATACCAGATCGGACAGCAGGGGAGAGGGATTGGCAGCCGGCGCCACAAGCTTTGCGATGCGCTCGCGCAGCTCTGCGATATTCGTTCCATTCTTGGCGGAAACGGCGATCTCGTGGATGGACGGACATTCATGACCGCCGTTCAGGTCGGATTTGTTATAGGCGATGAGATAGGGCAGCTTGCGCTTCTCAAATTCCGCGATCAGCCGGCGGTCGTTTTCGTCGGGTTCCTCCGTGCCGTCGATTACGAGGACGGCGATGTCGGTTTTCGCGAGAACAGCGAGGGATTTCTCCACGCGGAGTTTTCCGAGTTCCCCCTCGTCGTCGATGCCGGCGGTGTCCACGATCATGACAGGTCCCAGCGGCAGGAGTTCCATCGCTTTGTAGACCGGATCGGTCGTTGTACCGCGCACATCGGACACGACCGCAAGCGGCTGACCGGTCACAGCATTGACGACGCTCGATTTTCCGGCATTTCTGCGGCCGAAAAACGCAATGTGGAGGCGTTCGGAGGACGGTGTAGCATTCAGACTCATGGGTGTCGCTCCTTTCGGTCAGCGCAGATCATCGCGGATGAAGTGCGTGAAGGCGCGGGGTTCGGTCTCAGGCAGACCGAACTGTTCCTTGCCGAGTGCAATGGAACGCATCAGGAACGTCATATTTCTCGCAAGCACGCGCATCGTCTGCAAGCCCTCGGCATCGAGCGCGGCTTCACCGGCAGCCCTGCCGTGGACGCTGTTCCAGTACTGGCTTGCCGCCACGGGCATACCGGAGATGAGGAAATATTTGTTCAGTTCGTCAAATGTCGCAGAACAGCCGCCGCGCCGTGCGACTGCAATGCTGGCGCCGACCTTCATGGTCTTGTCAAAGTGGGAGCTGTAGAACAGCCGGTCCAGACAGGCGATGAGCGTGGCGTTGGCGGATGCGTAGTAAACGGGCGAGGCCACGACCAGACCGTCGGCGGTCTCGAATTTTGCAGACAGCGAATTGACCTCGTCGTCGAATACGCAGTGACCGAGTTCGCCGCAGCGATTGCAGGCGATGCAGCCGCGGATGTTCCGGCTGCCGATCTGACAGACCTCGGTTCCGATGCCCTCAGCGGCAAAGATCTTCACCATCTCGTCGACCGCCGCCGCCGTGTTGCCGTGCGGATGCGGACTTCCGTTCAGGATGAGTACGTTCATGAAAATTGCTCCTTTCGGTGGAAAGTGGGTTCCTCTCCATTATACCACACCGGACAGGGTTTCGTCAATCCGGAAATTCTCTGATTTGTCCATCCACGAATCCCGTCAAAGCACTTGCCAAAATCCGGATTGTGTGTTATAATTAGGGCGTGTTGACACTAAGCCTAAAATGCATCTTTTTGGCAGAATTTTACGCATACTGCGTCGAGAAAACTTGCTGGGCGACAGCCCACCTGCGTTTCCTCTCCTTGTCTGCGCAGAAATTCTGCTCAAAAATCTGCACATTATTTTAGTGTCAACACACCCTAACAAATTCTATGGAAAGAAGGTACCTCAGATATGACAGCAATTACCAATGATATCCGCTATATCGGCGTCAATGACCATCAGCTCGACCTGTTCGAGGGGCAGTACGATGTCCCGAACGGCATGGCGTATAATTCCTATGTGATCCTCGATGAGAAGATCGCTGTGTTCGACTCCGTGGATGCTAATTTCGGCGAGGAATGGCTCAAAAACCTCGCAGATGCACTCGGCGGCAGAAAGCCCGGCTACCTCATCATCCAGCACATGGAGCCGGATCACTCCGCGAACATCCTGCGCTTTGCGGAGGCGTATCCGGAAGCGATCCTCGTCGGCAACGCCAAGACCTTTGTGATGCTCGGTCAGTTCTTTGAGCATCTTACCCTCGCGGACGACCGCAAGCTCGTTGTCAAGGACGGCGACACGCTCTCCCTCGGCAGGCACGAGCTGAAGTTCGTCTTTGCGCCGATGGTTCACTGGCCGGAGGTCATGTTCACTTATGACAGCACGGACAAGGTGCTGTTCTCCGCGGACGCATTCGGTAAGTTCGGTGCGCTCGATGTCGAGGAGGACTGGGCCTGCGAGGCTCGCCGCTACTATTTCGGCATCGTCGGCAAGTACGGTATGCAGGTGCAGAGCGTCCTCAAGAAAGCCGCAGCGCTCGACATCCAGACCATCTGCCCCCTGCACGGCCCCGTGCTGAACGAGAACCTCGGCTATTACCTCGACCTTTACAACACATGGTCGTCCTACGGCGTGGAGAGCGAGGGCATCTGCATCGCCTACACCTCGGTCTACGGTCACACGAAGGAAGCCGCAGAGCTGCTCGAAAAAGCGCTCATCGCACGCGGCTGCCCGAAGGTCGCCATCACCGATCTTGCGCGTGAGGACATGGCGGAGGCGGTCGAGGATGCGTTCCGCTACGGCAAGCTCGTGCTCGCGACCACGACGTATAACGGCGATATTTTCCCGTTTATGAAGCATTTCATCGACGCCCTGACCGAGCGCGGCTACCAGAACCGCACCATCGGCCTGATCGAGAACGGCACATGGGCACCGATGGCTGCAAAGATCATGAAGGGGATGTTCGAGAAGTCCAAGAACCTGACCTTTACCGAAACGACCGTCACCATCAAGTCCGCCCTGAATCAGCAGAACCGTGAGCAGATCGCGGCGCTTGCTGATGAACTGATGGCATGAAGCCGGCATGGACACAGCGCTGTTCCAAGGCGCTGACACTCAGCTATGACGACGGTGTGGAATCCGATGTCCGCCTGCTGGAGATCCTCCGCAAATACGGCGTGAAATGCACGTTCAACCTCAATTCCGGACTCGATCACCAGAGTGTCTGGGAGCATCATGGTTACACCGTGCGCCGGATGGATCTGGAGGAAAGCGTGCCGCTGTATGCAGGGCACGAGATCGCGGTGCATGGTAAATTCCATCGTCACCCGACGGAACTCGACAGCTTACAGCTTCATGAGGAATACGCGGATGACATCGCAAGGCTCACCGAGCTTTGCGGAACGGCACCGGTCGGCATGGCGTATGCTTACGGCGATTTCAGCGATACCATCGTGGAAAAGCTCGCATCGCTGGGGCTTCGCTACGGCAGAACGACCTGGCAGAACCATGATTTTTCGCTGCAAAGCGATCTTCTGCGATTCCGCCCGACCTGTCACCACAATGATCCGGAGCTGTTCGACCTGATCGAACGCTTTCTGGCGCTGCCGGATGACGGCACACCGCAGATCTTCTACCTCTGGGGTCACGCTTACGATTTCGACATCGACCACAACTGGGACATCCTGGAACGTGCCCTCGACCGTTTGGCAGGCAGACCGGATGTGTTCTACGGCACCAATTCCGAGGTGCTGCTCTGAACGATGGACAGGATCAAGGTCATTCTGGAATGTATTTGCGACACTGCTCCTCGGACTGATCGCTTTGATGATCTGGACGTGCGGCTTGAATCGACATCGAAAGCGGAGAGTCACATCTCCGCTTTTCTTGTGCAAGAATCTTAAAATTTGATAGGGATTGATAGATAATTCCCATCAAGCTTCACAAATCGAAAAAATATCATCAAAACCCCTTGCATTTTCTGAAGGAACGTGCTACAATAAGACTACAGCGATTTAGCGCATAAACACTTAAAAGCTTTAAACTCCCAAAAGGGAAATCATATTTCAGGAGGAATCCACTATGGAACGCAAAGGCAATCTGATGACTTACAGACCGGACATCAAGGTGTTTGATGCCACCATCCGCGACGGCGGGCTGGTCAACAACTTCTTCTTCAGCGACGAGTTCGTCAAGGCGCTGTATCTGGCAAATATCCGCGCAGGCGTTGATTATATGGAAATGGGCTACCTCGCAGACACAGACGTGTTCAAGGTCGAGGACTTCGGCGACTGGAAGTTCTGCAAGGAGGAGCATCTCCGCCGCATCGTCGGCAACAACGACACCGACATGAAGCTGTCTGTCATGGCTGACGTCGGCAGATGCAACATCCAGCGCGACCTGCTCCCGAAGGAGGAGAGCGTCATCGACTGCGTGCGCGTGGCAACTTACATCAATACCATGCCGGCCGCGATCGAGATGATCGAATACGCGCACTCCCTCGGCTACGAGACCACCTGCAACATCATGGCGATCTCCAAGGCCAGCACACCGGACATCGAAGCGGCACTGGCACTGCTGGCAGAATCCCATGTGGATGCGCTGTATCTCGTGGACAGCTACGGTTCGCTGTTCCCGGAGCAGGTGCAGAAGCTGACCACCATGTATGTGGAGGCGATGGAGCCCTTCGGCAAGAAGGTCGGCATCCATGCCCACAATAACCAGCAGATGGCGTTTGCCAATACCGTTGAGGCCTGCTCGATGGGCGCATCCTACCTCGATGCCACCGTCGGCAGCATGGGACGCGGCGCCGGCAACTGCGCAATGGAACTGCTCCTCGGCTTCCTGAAGAACCCGCGCTACAACCTGACGCCGATCCTGCGCTTCTATGAGGAATACATCCTCAAGCTCAAGGAGGACGGCCTGAAGTGGGGTTACGACATCCAGTACCTGCTGACCGGCAAGATGAATCTCCACCCGTCCAGCGCGATCGCCTTCACCAAGGAAGACCGCCACGATTACTCCAACTTCTATCATCAGCTCTTCGATATGGAGTGATCCCCGAAAACCGCAATCTACGTTATCCATACACAGAGCCGCCGTCATGCACCGCATCGGCGGCTCTTTCCTTAGCTTTTCGCTTCAGGCTGAGTGATTTTGCAGGAATTGGGCGGCGGATCATTCGGGGTGCAGGGGATGGGGGATCAATGCCAACAATTTTAGTAAGCGGGTGGAGGGTGACTCCCCACGGGGTGGGGAGATGCTGAGCATCGCGAAGCAGAGGGGACGGGGCGTTCGCCGCAGCCCCCTCCATAGATAGCCCCCTCCCTGGGGAGGGGGTTGGGGGTAGGGGGAAAGAAGGATGCCTGTTCAATTTGTTATGTTGTTAGCATTGGTTGGGGATGGGGGAAAGAAACGTGCCCGTTCTCTTATACAGAACCCCCAAAATTGATTTTCGTGAAAATTCCGCATTACCGATTGACAACTGTTTACAAATATGTTACAATAGAAATGCGCATAGGCGCACAGAAGATGTTGATAATTTGTGAATAAAATCAGGAATCAGGAGGACAATGTATGAAATTTTCCGACGGCCTCTGGCTGAACAAGAAGGGCTACCAGGTCTATTACGCTTCACAGGCGTATGAGGTATCCCATACCGAAAATTCCATCACCGTATTTGCCACCACCAACCCGATCTACAACCGCGCCATGACGCTCGGCGGCGTGACGCTGGAGATCACTTATACCGCAGTTGCGGACGATACCATCAAGGTACACATCGTCCATCACAAGGGTACCCTCCGCAATCAGCCGAAATTTGAGCTGAACGAGAACCGGAACTACAAGGCGCAGATCGAGGAGGGCGAGGACTTCATCCGGCTCACCGCCGGCAAGACCACGGTCTGCATCAAGCGCGGTTTCGAGTGGAATGTGGAGTACGCCTACGCCGGCAGGCGCCTGACCGGTTCGGCTTGGCGATGCACCTCCTACATCGAGGAAAACAAATACCGCGCCGATGCCAGAATGTCGGCACAGCGCGATGACCAGTTCTTTAATGATCCCGTCGATCCGCACACCGCTTACACCCGTGAGCAGCTGGCGCTCGATGTCGGCGAGAATATCTACGGCTTCGGCGAAAAATTCACAACCTTCGTCAAGAACGGTCAGAACGTCGAGATCTGGAATGCCGACGGCGGCACCTGCTCCGAGCAGAGCTACAAGTCCATCCCGTTCTACATTTCCTCCAAGGGCTATGGCGTTCTCGTCAACAGCTCCGGCAAGGTCAGCTACGAGGTCGCATCCGATACCGTCTCCAAGGTGTCCATGACGCTGCCGGGCGAGGAGCTGGAGTATTACTTCTTCGGCGGCGAGAATCTCGAACAGGTCATGGTCAAGTACACCGACCTCACCGGCAAACCGGCACTTCCGCCGGCAAAATCCTTCGGTCTGTGGCTGTCCACCTCCTTCACGACCGAGTACGACGAAAAGACCGTCAATGAGTTCGTTGACGGAATGTTCCAGCGCGATATTCCGCTGAATATGTTCCATTTCGACTGCTTCTGGATGAAGGGCTACGAGTGGACAAGCTTCGAGTGGGACAAGGAAAGCTTCCCCGATCCGGAAGGCCAGCTTGCACGCCTCCACAAGGAAAAAGGCCTCGGCGTGTGCTGCTGGATCAATCCGTATATTTCCCAGCGTGCTTCCATCTTCGATGAAGCGCTCGAAAAGGGCTATTTCATCAAGAACCGCGATGGCAGCACCTTCCAGACCGACCTCTGGCAGCCGGGCATGGCGATCGTGGATTTCACCAATCCCGCGGCTTACAAGTGGTTCGGCGACAAGGTCAAGGCGCTTGCGAAGATGGGCGTGGATTCGATCAAGACCGACTTCGGCGAGCGGATCCCGACCGATGTGGTCTACTACGACGGCTCCGATCCGATCGCGATGCACAACTACTACACCTATCTTTATAATAAGTGCGTATTCGAGGCGCTCGAAAGCGTCACCGGCAAGAACAAAGCCGTCCTGTTCGCACGCTCTGCAACAGTCGGCGGTCAGAAATTCCCGGTACACTGGGGCGGCGACTGCTCGGCGGAATACACGTCCATCGCGGAAACGCTCCGCGGCGGTCTGAGCCTGTGTTCCTCCGGCTTCGGCTTCTTCTCGCACGACATCGGCGGCTTCGAGCAGACGGCGACCGCAGACGTTTACAAGCGCTGGTGCGCATTCGGACTGCTGTCCACCCATTCGCGTCTGCACGGCTCGACTTCCTACAGAGTGCCGTGGGCATACGAGGAGGACACGCCGGACAATCCCGAGAATGCCTGCGCAGTTCTGCGTTTCTTCGTCAAGCTCAAGGGCAGACTGATGCCGTATCTCTTTGCACAGGCGGTCAGGACGCATGAGACCGGTATCCCGATGATGCGTCCGATGGTCATGAGCTTTGCGGAGGATCCGGCAGTTCCGTCCCTCGACAGACAGTATCTCCTCGGCGACAGCCTGCTGTGCGCTCCGGTCATGAATGCAGAGGGCACCGCTGACATCTACCTGCCGCAGGGCCAGTGGACAGACATCATCACCGGCGAGACCGTGGACGGCGGCAAGTACGTTCACCGCGTATGCAATTTCCTCGAAATGCCGGTCTACGCGAAGGCTGGTTCCATCATCGTTTACGGCAAGTTCGAGAAGGATGTGGTCTACGACTATGTACAGGACGCGGAGGCTGTGATCTACAACCTTCCGGACGGTCAGACGACAGAAGCGAAGATCTACGACAGCGAAGCGAACCTCGAAGTCACCCTGACTGCTGTCAACAACGGCGGCAGGATCACCGTAACGGCAACCCCGACCGACAAGACCTTCACCGTCCGTGTTTTCGGCGGCGCATCTGCGGCGCTCGGCGGCGGTGTGAATGAAGTAACCCTGTAAGCAGCGTCACCTCCATATGGGGGTGTGCTGCCCCTTGTGAATGGAGGCATATATCACATGGCAAAGAACGACATCGACTGCATCTGGCGCGACAGAAAGCGCACGTTTCTGGGACTTCCGTGGTCCTTCACCGTGTATTTCCTGACGGAGACCAAGCTGATCTGCCGCACCGGCATCTTCAATCTGGAGGAGGAGGAGATCGACCTCTACAAGATCACCGACAAGAAGCTGAAGCTCCCGTTCGGACAGAGAATGTTCGGCTGCGGCACCATCCACATTTGCAGCCGCGACGTGGATGCGCCGGAATTCGACATCACCGCCATCAAGCAGCCGCGTGAGGTCCTGAATCTGCTGGACAAGCACATCAATATGGAACGCGACCGCTACGGCACCCGCGGACGCGATCTCTACGGCGGCGCCCCGGGACAGCATCACCACGATCCCGACGATGATCCCGACGACGGCTTCTTCGATTACGAGAATCCGCATCACGATTGAATCTCATTTGCTTTGAAAGGAAACACCGCACATGAATGTCACTGCATTTCCGCCCAGGGGGGCGGGGCTGGAGAGCCTCATCACCGAGAAAAAATCCTGCTGGGAACGCCTTGCGGCTGAACGCCGGCCCATCTTCATTTACGGCATGGGCGACGGCGCTGCCAAGATCATGGGCGTATTCCGCAAGTACGGCATCGCCGTGGCAGGCTTCTTTGCGAGTGACGATTTCGTGCGCGGTCACTCCTTCGCCGGATACCACGTCCACAAGCTGTCCGAGATCGAGGAAGCAGTCGATGATTTCGTCATCGTGCTGGCGTTTGCCGCCGGCTATCAGGAGCTGGTCGATTACATCCACATCCTCGCACGCAAGCACACACTCTATGTGCCGGATGTGCCGGTCATCGGCGGCGGACTGTTCACCTATGACTACTGCATGGAGCATCTGCAGGAACTGAACGCCGTTTACCGTAGTCTGGCGGACGATGAGTCGCGCCGCGTATTCCTGAATGTCATCCAGTACAAGATCAGCGGATGCATCCACTATCTCGACGCCGTCACCGCAAAGCCCGAGGACATCTACCGCGGCATCCTGCATCCGTCCCGTTCGGAACACTTCGTGGATCTGGGCGCTTACAACGGCGACACCATCCGCGAGCTGCTGGAATACACCCACCACTCCTACAGCACCATCCACGCAGTCGAGCCGGACAGGAAGAACTTCAAGAAACTCGTGAATTTCATCGAAACCGCCGATATGAAGCGCATCAATGCCTACCACTGTGCGGCATGGTGCAAGGACACGGAGCTTCCGTTCAGCTCGAAATCCGGCAGACAGTCCGTACTGTCCCCGACCGGCGAAACGCTCCCGGCGAGAAGCGTCGATTCGCTGCTGGCCGGCGCACCGGCAAGCTTCATCAAGATGGACGTGGAAGGCTTCGAGCGTGAAGCCATCTGGGGCGCTGCCAATACCATCCGGCACTATGCGCCGAAAATGGCGATCGCGGTTTATCACCGGAACGAGGACATTTTTGAGCTGCCGCTGCTGGTTCACCACCTGAACCCGAAGTACAAGCTCTACCTGCGCCACCGCCTCTACATCCCTGCATGGGAAACCAATCTGTACGCCATCCCGGAATGATCCGGCACTTTCGTCCGTATCGCTGCATGACAGCGGTGCGGACTTTCGTTTTTGTGGAAAACCGC